>JAZNAW010000103.1:0-44513 GCA_045586745.1 Candidatus Cryptobacteroides sp. | reverse complement strand
CGGTACTTCCACAGATCTGGACGGACGGTTTTCGCTGATGGTTTCCGGACCGGAGGCAGAGGTGGAGATAAGCTGCATCGGATACGCCAGCCAGACATTCGAGGCAGGCTCTCTTCCGCGGGTGATAACCTTGAAGGAGGATTCGGAATTTCTGGATGAGGTGGTGGTCATCGGATACGGTACGGTGAAGAAGGATGATCTGACGGGATCGATAAGTGCCATCAAGGCGGAAGACCTGAACAGAGGAGCTGTAACAAATACGCAGGACATGCTCAAGGGTAAGGTGGCCGGTCTTCTGGTAACGCCAGGTGACGGCGGTCCGGGTTCTGGCTCGCGTATCCGCATCAGGGGATCAGCTTCCCTTAATGCATCCAACGACCCTCTCATAGTCATAGACGGAGTGCCGGTGTCACAGGGTGCCGGAGGTGCGATGTCAAACCCTCTGGACCTTCTGAATCCTAACGACATAGAATCCTTTACGGTACTCAAGGACGCTTCTGCTGCGGCCATCTATGGTTCAAGAGCCTCCAACGGTGTCATCCTCATCACCACGAAGAAAGGTGCCGGAGGCAGGCCGCAGGTAAGTTATACAGGCTCGTTCAGTCTTCAGCATGCTTCGAAGAAGGTTCCTGTGATGTCGCCTTCAGAGGTGATGGACTTTTATTCGGAGGTCTTTCCGGAAGGGACTCTTACAGGTGACCGTATAGCGGCTCTTGCAGGGGATTCGCAGACCGACTGGCAGGATCTGGTGTTCCGCACCGCCTTTTCGACCGAGCATAATGTAAGCGTACGCGGAAACTACAGGGACAGGATGCCTTACAGGGGATCTGTCGCCTATACAGGTCAGCAGGGTACCCTGAAGGAATCACGCTATGATCGTGGCACCATAGACTTAAGCCTTTCTCCGAACTTCCTTGACAAGCACCTTACGATAGATGCCAATGTAAAAGGAGTATATGCCTATTCTGATTATGCCGACGGAGGTACGGTAGGCAAGGCAGCCTTCTTCAACCCTACCGTCGATCCGTACTGGCGCAATGCGGACGGTTCGATAGACTATACCACCACCAACGGCTACTGGAACTACGGAAACGGAAGAGGCGGTGAGTTCAGTCCCAATACCCTTGCAGGACCAAGTCCGCTGTCGATGCTGTACGACAATATCAGCGACGCGAGGTCTGCCCGTTTCATAGGACGTGTTGCCGCAGACTATAAGGTGCATGGATTCGAGGCTTTGAGTTTCAATGTCAGCGCCGGACTGGACATTACCGAGACCGATTCGTACAGCGGAGTCCGTCCAGGCTCCTTCCAGGCATATGCCGATACGGAAAATCTTGGAATAGGACAGCATACAAAGGGTGTGGTTGTCAGCCGAAGTCAGGTGTTCGAGGCCTATGCGGCATATAAGGAGACATGGGGGATCCATGGCCTTGATGCGATGGCCGGATACTCATGGCAGAACAACTGGGCCGGAAACAGATATGTGGATTACTTCAACGTTACGAATGAAGTGAAGCTCAATCCAGGCGAGACCGCGGCGTCGCGTTATACATGGTCGGAAAGCGAGAACTACCTGGTGTCGTTCTACGGTCGTGTGAATTATTCGATTGACTCAAAGTACGTGTTCACATTTACAGCCCGCACAGACGGATCCAGCAAGTTCGCGAAGTCCTACAGATGGGGATTCTTCCCGTCAGGAGCCTTTGCATGGAACATGAAGAAGGAACCGTTCCTTGCCGATGTCAAGGACGTGACGACAATGAAAATCCGCCTTTCTGCCGGTCTTACAGGACAGCAGGACGGAATAGGGGACTATGTCCATCTCGCACGTTACAACATATATATCGACCCGTACCATAAGTACGACATGGGAGGGTCCGACTATATGGGAATGCTGTTCCCTCAGGCCTATGATCCGACAATCAGGTGGGAGACTACGATGACATGGAATCTTGGCGTCGACTACGGATTCTTTGGCGACAGGCTCAGCGGAAGCATCGATGCATACATCCGTGATACACGGAACCTCC
This sequence comes from Candidatus Cryptobacteroides sp., assembly GCA_045586745.1. Taxonomy (GTDB): domain Bacteria; phylum Bacteroidota; class Bacteroidia; order Bacteroidales; family UBA932; genus Cryptobacteroides. The sequence goes on along the minus strand of JAZNAW010000103.1, from coordinate 42,483 downwards.
TTAATTCAGTGCAGATGCCTATGGGCGCGAATTTCGGAAACAAGCTAATGACAAATGTCGGCTCGATACGCAACAAGGGACTTGAGTTCTCGATTGCCGGAATTCCTGTACAGACCAATGACTGGAGCGTCCATGTGGGTTTCAACGGCACATTCCAGAACACAGTCTTCACGAAACTGAATCCGACTGATGACAGGAACTACTATATAGAGACAGGTACCATATCCAAGGGTACCGGAGGCTACCTGTGCCGCCAGATGGTGGGATATGCCCCATATACATACTATCTCTACAAACAGAAATATGGAGAAGACGGAAAGCCTCTTCAGAATCAGTTCGTCGACCTCGACGGAGACGGTGCGATAACGGAAAGGGACAGATACATGACTGGAAAAAGCGCTTCTCCGAAGTTCTATTACGGACTGAACCTCAAGGTGTCCTACAAGAATTGGGACTTTGGTATGAACGGACATGGATCGGCAGGAACATGGGTGTTCAACGACTTCGCTTCGTCTAATTCGACTGCTTCGCTGGATCTCAATTCAGGTGCTCTTCCTAATCAGGCAAGGCTGGTCAGAAAGACCGGATTCACGGCGCCGAACAGCGGACAGCAGTGGTACTCGGACTACTTCCTTGAGAATGCATCGTTCTTCCGTCTTGACGACATGAGTCTGGGATACACATTCCGCGGCGTCGGACGATGGGAGACAGATATCCGTCTGGGACTGACTGTGCAGAATGTGTTCGTACTGACCGGTTATTCTGGAATGGACCCGGAGACAGTCTCGGAAAACGGAATTGACAATACCATGTGGCCTCGTCCGCGAACCTGGTCACTTCGCCTGAATGTGAACTTTTAGAAACTGGTCATCCCCGACTGGATCGGGGATCCCATTCAAAATATAAAGAACCATGAAACGGATAATATACATAATGACGGCAGCGGTGATGACCGCATGCGTCAATGACCTGGATACCCTTCCTCTGAACACTACGGAACCTGTCGCCGAATATGTCTACGGTGATTCGGAGCAGGCTTACCTTCAGGGTCTGACAAGACTCTACTTCCAGTTCGTCACCAACGATCTGACCGACCTCCAGCAGATGGACGGAGGTGCATCCGAACTCATCCGTGCCTTCTGGTCGGTCCAGGAGACCACGGCAGATGCGGCCAAATGTTCCTGGGAAAACGATGCATGGGTCCGGGCACTGAACACGAACACATGGAACGAGACCCAGAATGATGCGGTGTATGCTGTCTATGTACGCACCCTTCAGGGCATATCATTCGCCAATGAGTACCTGCGTCAGACTACTCCGTCAAAACTGTCTTCAAGAGGAGTCTCCTCTGAACTTGCGACGAAGATAGAAGGGTTCAGGGCGGAAGCAAGGTTCATAAGGGCTTATCTTTACTGGATGGCTCTCGACTGCTTCGGAAGCGTCCCGTTCACTACAGAGAACTCTCCTTTCGGAGGCACTTATTTCCCTTCGCAGGCATCCCGGAAGGATATTTTCAGCTTCTGTGTCAGCGAACTGGAGTATCTGCGCTCGGCAGAGAGTCCGATGCCTGCAGCGCGCTCCCTCTATCCTCGGGCAGACAAGGGTTCTGTGTCGGGACTTCTGGCAAGGATGTACCTGAATGCCGGAGTATATACCGGGGTTACGATGTGGGATGAAGCGAAGTCCGTATGCGAGGATATCCTTGCCATGGGCTATACGCTGGCTCCGGACTATGCCGCACTGTTCAGGGGTGACAACGGGGAAAACCAACTGGTGCGCTCCGAGATGCTCTGGGCTGTGTCATACAATGCGGAGAAGACCCAGTCATACGGCGGAACATCATATATACTCAGTGCTTCTTTGGCCGCGACTGACATTACCGACCAGTCCCGTCCCAACGGTCAACGAAACGGCTGGGCCGGACTTCGTGTTCCATATGAATATGTCTCCAGATATTTTGAGGTCACAGACCAGGATTATGTGACCGGTACATACGGGGTGGTGGATGCCCGCGGAAGGATGTTCTATATCAAGGGAAGGTCCGAGTCCATGGACGGCGCGCTGTACTCTTTCATGAACGGATGGTCATGTCTGAAATTCAACAACATACCTTACGGAGAGACAGATCAGTCGTACCTTCCTGTTTCTGCGGTAAAGGCGTTCTCGGATGTGGATTTCCCTATGATCCGTCTTGCGGAAATCTACCTCATCTATGCGGAAGCATGCTTGAATCTTGGATTTCCGCAGCTGGCGATGCCTTATCTCGCGCTTCTGTCAGAGAGAGCCGGAGTCGACTCTCCTTCTGCTGTGACGACAGAATTTCTGGTGGCGGAAAGAGCAAGGGAGCTGATGTGGGAGGCGCACCGCCGCACCGACCTGATACGTTTCGGTCTGTACAATACTTCCGACTATCTCTGGCCGTATAAAGGCGGAGACTCATTTGCAGGTCAGGCCTTCCCTGCCTACAAGTGCATCTTCCCTTTGCCGCCGACTGAACTCGCAGCAAACGACCTCCTTGTCCAGAATCCGGGATACTAAAACATATTACGCTGATTATTAGCGCGTTACGGAAAATTGCCTGCGCCATCTGACGCAGGCGATTTTCCGTAACGCGCTGGAAGATAGTGGGTTGTGAGATGTTGTTCGTGCTGTGTGTTCATCGTGAAAATCCGACCGTTCGTCGTAACCAACCGTCCGTTCGTCGATTATATTATAGAATATAATATAAAATGCGTATATTCGTAGGATTTGTAAGCAAATATGAAAATACAGAATAGAATCATGAAGATATTTAAAGTTTTACTGATGGGAACATTGGCTGCTGCCGCTCTGGCGTCATGCGCAACCGGCGGAAACATTGTTGTGCCCCAGGCGCAGCTGGAAGAGTGTGTCTATCTTGGCGACAAGACTGAATTTGCAGTATGGGCTCCCGATGCGGAGGCTGCACAGCTGAAGCTCTATCATTCGGCTTCTGACGAGACTGCGTTCATGACAGTTGGGATGAAGAAGTCAAAGGACGGTCTGTGGAAGACTGACGTAAAGGAGGACGTGAAGGGTGCGTTCTATACATTCCAGGTCCAGAAGGACGGCAAGTGGCTCGAGGAGACTGCAGGTATCGCTGCAAAGGCTGTCGGAGTGAACGGCATGCGCGGAGCTGTGATAGACTGGGCAGAAACAGATCCTGAAGGCTGGGCAGAGGACAGGAGTCCGGAGATCAAGCCTTCGGATATCATCGTATATGAGCTCCAGCACAGGGATTTCTCCGTTCATCAGACTTCAGGCATAAGCAACAAGGGAAAGTATCTCGCTCTCACCGAAGAGGGAACAACAAACCCTGACGGTCTTTCGACAGGTATCGACCATCTCAAGGAACTTGGAGTTACATACATCCAGCTTCTTCCTTCGACAGACTTCGCGACAATCGACGAGACCCGTCTTGAGGACAACCAGTACAACTGGGGATACGAGCCTCTCAACTACAATGCTGTGGAAGGTTCATTCTCTACAGATCCTTACAACCCTGTGACCCGTATCAGGGAGTTCAAGCAGATGGTGCAGGCTCTGCACAAGGCAGGATTCCGTGTGATTCTTGACGTCGTATATAACCATACTACCAATGCTGCCAACACAGGATTCGAGCGTACCATGCCGGGATATTTCTACCGCATGCGTGAGGACGGAACATTCTTCAACGGTTCAGGCTGCGGCAACGAGACAGCTTCGGAGCAGGAGATGTTCCGCAAGTATATGGTCGAGTCGCTCGAGTGGTGGATGAAGGAATACCATATCGACGGCTTCCGTTTCGACCTCATGGCCATCCATGACATAGATACCATGAACGAGATCAGCGAGCGTCTGCATGCCATTGATCCGGATGTCGTGATATATGGCGAGGGATGGGCGGCTGAGGCTCCTGCATATCCGGCTGAGGAGATTGCTCTCAAGGCCAACACATACATGCTCGACAAGGTAGGTGCATTCAGCGACAACATCCGTGATGCGGTGCGTGGCCCTCTCGGCTGCGAGAATGCCGGATTCATGGACGGAGTTGCAGGCAACAAGGAGAACATCGAGTTCGGTATTGCCGGCGGAGTCGAGCATCCTCAGGTTACTGTGGAGCGCTGGACCAACAATCCTCTCCAGCACGTGAGCTATGTGAGCTGCCACGATGACCACTGTCTGCGTGACCGTCTCGAGGAGGCGACTGATGCGACGGAGGCAGAGCGTCTGAAGATGGTCAAGCTTGCACAGACAGCAGTATATACTTCGCAGGGTATTCCTTTCATCTTCAACGGTGAGGAGCTTTACCGCCACAAGCAGGGTGTGAAGAACAGCTACAACCAGCCTGACTCTATCAACGCCATCGACTGGACATACAAGACTAAGTACAATGACCTCGTGAAGTATTATTCTGAACTTGCGGCGATCCGTCATGCCCACCCAGGCTTCTGCCTCGGCGATGCTGACCTCGTACGTGAGAAGCTCCAGTTCATCGAGGTGGATGACCCATGCGTGGTGGCGTTCCGTATCAGCGGACTCGAGGGCATTGACTCTGCAAAGTCACTCACAGTGGTCCTCAACGGATCGAAAAAGAACGTGAAGGTCGAGATTCCTGAAGGCAATTATGTCGTGCTTGCACAGAACGGCTATGCCGATGCTGGCGGCATAGGAGCATACAGCGGTTCTTACTGCGCTGCCGGTGCGACTTCCGCAACCATTCTTGCTGAAATGTAATGCAGCAAAGTCCGAGGCTCGCGGAGCGAAGCATATCCCTATGTTTCTGCGAAGCGAAGCGAGCCTCGGGCTTTGCATGAAATTGATAATTAACAAAAAACAATATATGAAGAAGATACTTATAGCAATCGCAGCTGCCTTCCTTGCTCTGTCGTGCAGTACGCAGACAGAAGCTCCGAAGCAGCAGCCTCTTGAAAATTCAGTGGTGTATGAGATGAATGTACGTCAGTATACACCAGAAGGCACATTCGCCGCGGCACAGGCGGAACTTCCGCGTCTTGCTGAGATGGGTGTGGACATCGTATGGCTCATGCCGATCTATCCGATCGGAGTGGAAGGACGCAAGGGAACCCTCGGTTCATACTATGCGGTAAGGAACTACTGCGACATCAATCCTGAATTCGGAACCCTTGAGGATTTCGACAGTTTCGTTGCAGAGGCGCACAGACTCGGACTCCGCGTCATCATCGACTGGGTGGCAAACCATACTTCACCAGATGCCGTATGGGTTACAGGCAAGCCTGCCGACTGGTATGAGCGTGATGCAGAGGGCAACACGACCTTTACAGCAGACTGGTCCGATACAGCAAACCTCAACTACGAGAACAAGGATGTATGGCAGGGAATGCAGGACGCCCTCCGTTTCTGGATGGAGCGCGGCATCGACGGCTTCCGTTGCGACATGGCATGCGAGGTTCCGCTCGAATTCTGGCAGGAGGCAATCGCAGGCCTCCGTGCAGACTATCCGCATATGTACTGGCTTGCAGAGGGTGAGGAGCCGCTTCTCCACTCCCTTTCAGACTTCAACGCATCATATTCATGGGAACTCCACCACATGATGAATGCGATCGCACGCGGCGAGCAGAATGTGGATGATCTTCTCGCATACATAGCAAAGGATGCTGAAAGACAGCCTGCAGACGCATTCCGTCTCATGTTCACTTCAAACCATGACGAGAACTCATGGGCCGGTACGGAGTTCGAGAGAATGGGTGACGCAGCCAAGGTCATGGCAGTCCTCACATTCACTCTCCCTGGCGGTCAGCCTCTGATCTACACAGGTCAGGAGATGGGATGGAACAAGAGGTTCGAGTTCTTCGAGAAGGATCATGTTCCTGCATGGGAAAAGAACGGGTACTTCGACTTCTATAAGGAACTCATCTCAATCCGTCATGCAAACCCTGCTCTCGCAGCAGGTGACAAGGGAGGTAAGTTCGAGGTTGTGTCTGCAGAAGACAGCGTGCTCGTGTTTACCCGTACCCTTCCGGAAAACAAGGTTACTGTAAAAGTGGAGCTTAAGGCTCCGTGGTCTTACGAAATAACTGCCGAATAGTCATGAAGAAAATGATGACAGCACTGGCTCTGGCGGCCCTCGTTGCCTGCTCGGGCCCAGCATTCGACCCTGCGTCAGTGGCTGATGCCACTGCGGAACAGGTTACACGCGTAGAGCCTCTCTCATGGTGGACAGGCATGAAGATGCCTCTTCAGCTCCTTGTACAGGGAGAAGACATTTCGGAATACAATGTGACAGTTGAAGGCGGAAAAGGTGTGTCTGTGGAGAAGGTCAGCAAGGCTGACAGTCCGAACTATCTGTTCGTGGACGTGAAGATCGCTCCGAATGCACAGCCGGGAACATACTGGATCGTGTTCTCCAAGGACGGACAGTCATTCAAGTATCCTTATGAGATCGCTGCGCGCAGGGAAGGATCGGCTGAACGTACAAGCTTCACGACGGCTGATATGATCTACCTTATCATGCCGGACCGTTTTGCGAACGGCGACCCTTCGAACGATTCTGTCGAGGGTATGCCTGACAAGGCCGCACGTGACCTGCCTTTCGGCCGTCACGGCGGCGATATACAGGGTATAATCAACAACCTGGATTACATCAGCGGACTGGGTGCCACTGCAATCTGGTGCACACCTCTTCTCGAGGACAACCTGCCAGTGACCACATATCACGGCTATGCATGTACAGACTATTACCATATCGACGCGAGATTCGGTGACAACGACCTTTTCAAGAAGTATGTTCAGAAGGCTCACGAAAAGGATCTCAAGATAATCATGGATATCGTTCCTAACCATGCAGGTTCAGGCCACTGGTGGATGAAGGACACTCCTTTCAAGGACTGGTACCATGTGTTCGACACATACACAGGATCGAACATCGTGTTCTCGACCAATATGGATCCGAATGCTTCAAAGAAGGACCTCTATATTCAGGAGAGCGGATGGTTCGATACTTCGATGGTGGATATGAACCTGGACAATCCGTTTGTCCTCAAGTATTTCCAGCAGTGGGCGATCTGGTGGATCGAGTGGGCTGACCTTGACGGATTCAGAGTTGATACATATCCATACAATGAAAAGGGTCCTATGTCGGAGTGGTGTGCCGCAGTGATGAATGAATATCCGGACTTCAATATCGTGGGTGAGTGCTGGACAGCTTCGATTCCGCAGCTGGCATACTGGCAGGGTGACAATGAGAACAAGGACGGATTCAACTCGCATCTCAAGTCCATCATGGATTTCCCTCTTCATGATGCACTTCGTGCAGGTCTTAACGAGGACAATCCTGGTTGGGGTGAGGGTATCCTCCGTGTTTATGACGTCCTTTCGCATGACTTCGTATATCACGACCTCTCGAATATGATGATCTTCCCTGGAAACCATGATACCGCTCGTCTTGGCGATGCCCTTCACAAGAATCCGGACCGTGTGAAGATAGTGATGGCGATGATGGCGACAATGCGCGGATATCCGCAGATCTTTGCAGGTGACGAACTCATGTTCGTTTCAAACAACTTGAAGGATGCAGGTGACCATGGCGGACTTCGTGTCGATTTTCCTGGCGGATGGGCTGGCGACGAGGTGAACCTCTTTACTGAAGAAGGTCGCAAGGCACAGACCCATAACACGGACGGTCTTGCTGTTCCGAAGGGACAGGCGGCGGATCTTTATGACTATGTCAGCCATCTCTTCCAGTGGAGAAAGACAAAGGATGTGATCCACAACGGAAAGACCATGCACTTCATGACTCGTGATAATACTTACGGTTATTTCCGTTATGACGAGAATGATGTTATATTTGTGTACATAAACAACTCGAACGAGCCGAAGAATGTTCCTTGGACTTATTATTCGGAGATTTCAGAAGGTCTTGAGGGAGGAGTTGACGTAATGACGGGAGAGCCTTGCGAGGTGTCAGATGCTACTGTGGTAGGTCCTCAGTCTGTCCTTATCGTCGAATATAACAGATAAAGAACGTCATGCCTGACTTGATCGGGCATCGGATAGATAATAATTAATAATACAATATGAAGAAAATACTTACAGCAATTTCTGCAATCGTCCTTCTTGCGGCATGTACTGTTACAAAGCCTGCAGGAGAAGTGACAGATGTGCAGACTCTCAAGTCTCCTGACGGAGTTCTCGAGATGACATTCCAGCTCACATCAGAAGGAACGCCTCAGTACGCCCTCAATTATGACGGACAGAAGGTGATCCTCCCTTCCAACCTCGGATTCGTGTTCCGTGGCGTTCTCAAGGCACAGAAACTTGTGTATAATGAGGATGGTACGATCTCGAAGGAGGACCGCGAGCCTTGCAATTCTTTCTATGACGGCTTCGCTGTCGAAAGCGTCGAGACAGGAACATTCGACGAGACATGGGAGCCTGTATGGGGAGAGGAAGCCCAGATCCGCAACAACTACAACGAGCTTCTCGTGAACCTCGTGCAGACATCTACTGAAAGAAAGATGGCCATCCGCTTCCGTCTCTACAATGACGGTCTCGGTTTCCGCTACGAGTTCCCTTACCAGAAGAACCTCAGCTATTTCGTGATCAAGGAGGAGCTTACACAGTTCGCTCTCGCAGGGGACCATACCGCATGGTGGGTTCCGGGCGACTATGATACTCAGGAGTATAACTATGTAGAGTCGCGTCTCAGCGAAATCAGCGCGAAGATGGAGGCTGCACTCACTCCTAACGACTCGCAGACTCCGTTCTCTGTCAACGGTGTACAGACATCTCTCCAGATGCGTACTGACAAGGGTCTCTATATCAACATCCACGAGGCTGCGCTTATTGACTATCCGTGCATGCACCTCGACCTTGACCCTGCAACCTTTACATTCACATCGCATCTTACTCCTGACGCCCAGGGCTGGAAGGGCCGCATGCAGACTCCATGCAATACTCCATGGAGAACTGTCCAGGTTGCTCCAAGTGCAACGGCACAGCTTGCTTCACGCCTTATCCTCAACCTCAACGAGCCATGTGCACTTGAGTCTACCGACTGGATCAAGCCGGTCAAGTACATCGGCGTATGGTGGGAGATGATTTCTGGAAAGGGTTCATGGAACTATACAAACGACTTCGCTTCAGTACAGCTCGGAAAGACCGACTATGCAAGCGCAACTCCAAATGGCACCCATTCTGCGAACAACGAGAAGGTCCGCCGCTACATCGATTTCGCAGCTGAACATGGCTTCGACCAGGTACTTGTGGAAGGCTGGAACGAAGGCTGGGAAGACTGGGCTAACTGCAACAAGGACTATGTCTTCGACTTCGTGACTCCATATCCTGACTTTGATATAGACGCACTCAACAAGTATGCTCATAAGAAGGGCGTGAAGCTCATGATGCACCATGAGACTTCATCTTCTGTACGCAACTATGAGCGTCACCTTGACCAGGCCCTTGACCTTATGGACAAGTACGGATACAACTCCATCAAGAGCGGTTATGTAGGTGACATCCTTCCTATCGGAGAGCATCATTACAGCCAGTCGCTCATCAACCACTACATGTATGTTGTGAAGAAGGTTGCAGAGCACGAGGTTATGATCAACGGTCATGAGATGGTACGTCCTACAGGTATCTGCCGTACATATCCTAACCTTATCGGTGCAGAGTCTGCACGCGGAACGGAGTATCAGGCGTTCGGCGGTACGATGCCTCACCACGTGACTATCCTTCCGTTCACACGTCTTAACGGAGGTCCTATGGACTATACTCCAGGTATCTTCGTCCAGGATCTTGCTTCAGTGACAGACGGAAAGAACACATCATGGGTGAACGCGACTATCGCGAACCAGCTTGCCCTTTATGTCACCCTCTACTCTCCGCTCCAGATGGCTGCTGACCTTCCTGAACACTATGAGCAGTTCATGGATGCATTCCAGTTCATCAAGGATGTGGACATCGACTGGATCCAGTCAAGGTATCTTCTTGCAGAACCTGGTGAGTATGTTGTGATCGCACGTCAGGGCAAGAAGAACGGACAGTGGTTCTGCGGCGGTGTGACAGATGACAAGAAGCGCAGCCTTGACATTCCTCTCCAGTTCCTTACTCCTGGAAAGGTATATGAGGCTACAATCTACCGTGATGCTGACGACGCCCACTATAAGGACAATCCTCAGGCTTACGTGATAGAGAAGAGAAACGTGACTTTCCACGACTATCTTCCTATGACAATGGCTCCGGGCGGCGGATTCGCTATTTCTTTCGAGGAAGTGAAGTAATTCATCTTGTCAAACAGAATCCCTCCGGGAGTGGACGAGCGGAGCATAAACCTATGCTCCTGCGGAGCGAGCCACTTCCGGAGGGATTCTGTTTCATTACGGTGACTATCGTTTCGGAATGTCGACCGATTTCTCGCTCTGACCCTTGAGGTGTTCCGAGAAGTAGTCGACAAGACGCCAGTAGAAATATTCGTTCATGTCGCCGAAGCTGTGTCTCTGCTGCGGCAGCATGAGCATGTCAAATCTCTTACCTGCTCTGATAAGGGCGTCAACAACCCTGATAGTGTTTCCTGGATGGACATTATCGTCGATGTCTCCGTGAACAAGGAGAAGGTGGCCCTTCAGATTCTTGGCAATCTCCGGATTGGTCGCGATCTTATAGACGAATGTTGTGTCACCCTTGTCGCTTACCGTTTCCTTGACTCCGTGGTGAGTCTCGCTCCACCAGCGGTTGTAGATATTGTTATCGTGGTTACCGGCGCATGACACTGCCACCTTGAAGAAGTCCGGATACTGGCATATGGCAGCGGTACTCATGAATCCTCCGCCTGAATGTCCGTGGATTCCGACTTTGTCTATATCAATGAACGAGTGGCGGTTCGCCAGCTGCTCGATCGCGTACTTGTGGTCAGCAAGAGGATAGTCCCTCATGTTTCCGTATCCGTAGTTGTGATACCATTTCGATCTGCTTGGATGACCTCCGCGCTGACCTACTGAAATGACGATGAATCCAGCCTGTGCAAGACGGTCGGTACGTACGCTCATGCGTGTGAACGGATAATATACGGCCTCGACCTGCGGACCCGGATAGACATAGTCCACGATAGGATAGACCTTTGTCGAATCAAAGTCAAACGGCTTGTACATCACTCCATAAAGGTCTGTGATTCCGTCGGCGGCCTTTACCTTGAAGAGTTCAGGGAACTTGTATCCGTTTGCGAAAAGCTGCGAGAAATCACTCTCCTGGATATCCATGACCTTGTTACCTGCATTGTCAAGAAGTACGCATACCGGAACGGTATCGATCCTTGAATAATTGTCCACAACGAATTTCGCATCGTCATCGACCTCCACCTGATGGAAGAAGTCGCCCTTTGTGATCTGGGTCAGGCCGCTGCCGTCAAGATTTACCTTGTAGAGATGCTCGTAATAAGGGTTCTCGTCAGCATTGCGTCCGTTGGCTGTAAAATAAACCACGCGGTTCTTCTCATCCACCTTGAGTATTTCCTCGACATGCCATGGGCCCTTTGTGATACGGTTCTTGAGATTTCCCTTGTCATCGTAGAGATAGAGATGTGCCCAGCCGTCTCGCTCGCTCCAGTGTATAAGTTCCTTGCCGTCACCGAGGACCTTGAGCGCACGTGTCTCCTGATATGTGTTCATTCTTTCCTCGATCACAGGCACGATGGTATCCTGGCCGACTGTGTATGAACATACATCGATGCGGTAAAGGTCGCGGCTGCTGCGTGTAAGGAAGAATCTTTCGTTGTCTCCGAGCCATACGACAGGCCTTTCCTCCATATCTCTCTGCTTCTGGAGGAGCGGCTTTCTCTCAATTCCTAAAGTCTGGTCCTTGTATGCGGATGTCCCGATTTCCTTGCGGCTGTTGTCCTGCATGTCGAAAAGATGCAGATGCTCTACCGGAGCTTCCTTCTCACCCGGCATCTGGTACTTGTATGTCTCAAGAGTCGGACGCGGCTTGGACATCACGTTGAGAACCCAGAGGTCCTTGACCTCACGCTCGTCAGTCAGGACGGTCACGAAATAACGGGAATCCGGAGACCACATTCCGTATACGGAACGACGCTTTCCGTTGCATAGGGTATCGGTATTTACCATCTTGTAAGGCATTCCGTATCCGAAATCCTTGATTCCGTCAGTGGTGAGCTGGATTTCCACGATCGTCGAGTCCTTTTCATCCTTGCGAGCCTTCTGATAGTCTTCATAGCTCATCCTGTAAAGGTTGAGATCCTTTGCGTAGACGACGGTCTTCTTGTCCGGAGAGATTGAACCCCAGCTGAGGCGTTCAGGTTCCTTTTCCTTGTCCTTGAGATGGGTGAGTTTCTGCGAAGGATAGTCATATGAGAAATAGAATACTTCCTTCTCCATCTTGCCCTTATCGTTCTTCACTTCCTTGGTTGATGTCACTTCGAATGTGAATGTCTTTCCGTCTTCCTTTGCCTTGAGATTGCGTATAGGGAGATGATGTGCATCGTACGGATCTCGTACAGTCTCGGTAAGTTGTGCAGCTAGCTCGTCCCTGTCGAAAAGAGGCTTCTTCACCTTCTTTGAAGGATCTACCACGTACCACTGGGTACCGTCACAGGTCTTGTACTCATACCAGAAGCAGTTACCTTGCTGGAACCAATGTGGGTCCACTGTGGTAGAGAACAGCATTGTGTTGATTTTATCCTGCGTAAATTTTTCGGCCTGAAGGTATTCAGGCAGTCTTTCCTGTGCGTATGTCCCTGCTGTAGCGAGAGATGTCAGGATAAGGAGTGTGGTCAAAACTTTCTTCATATGTGTGTTTTATTTATTTAATATGACGAAAACGTTCCGGTTCTGTTCCATTCAGTCCCTCCGTTGAATATTTGCGATGTTAAAATTACGGAAAAATCCACATCCGGACAAAGTTTGCGCACAACTTTCACTATATTTGTAGTCTATGGCAAAGAAGAAGGACTATATAGACATAAAGGGCGCGAAGGCGCACAATCTTAAAGGAGCTTCGCTGTCAATACCGCGCGACAGGTTCGTTGTCGTGACCGGACTCAGCGGCAGCGGCAAGTCATCGCTGGCTTTCGACACCATATATGCCGAAGGTCAGCGCAGGTACATGGATACCCTGTCCACTTATGCCAAGCATTTCATGGGTATCCTTGAAAAGCCGGATGTCGAGTCTATCACCGGCTTGAGTCCGATTATCGCAATCGAGCAGAAGACTACCGGAAACAACCCCCGTTCGACTGTCGGTACCATCACTGAAATATACGACTTCCTCCGTCTTCTCTATGCCAGGGCTTCGACAGCTTACTCTCCTCAGACAGGCAAGGCGATGGTCCGTTATACCGATGAGCAGATCGTCGCACTGATAATGGAGAATTACCAGGACCGCAAATGTTATCTTCTCGCTCCGGTAGTGAAAGGCCGAAAGGGCCATTACAAGGAGCTGCTCGAACAGATGCGCAAGAGAGGCTACACTCAGGTCCGCGTCGACGGAGAACTTTGCGAACTGAACGAGATCACCGCCCTGGACAGATACAAGGCCCATTTCATCGAACTGGTCGTGGACCGTCTCAAGCCTTCGCAGAAGGATGAGAAGAGGATAAAGACTTCCGTGATGTCCGCTTTGAATTTCGGAAAGGGATCCCTGGCAGTCATGGACATGGAGACTGAAGCTGTCAATCACTATTCGAAGCATCTCGTATGTCCGGATACAGGCATTTCACTTGCCGAACCGGCTCCGCACTCCTTCTCGTTCAATTCACCGCAGGGATATTGTCCGCATTGCAAGGGCCTAGGAATGATCGTCGATGTGAACATGGACACTATCATCCCTGACCGTTCGGTTTCGATTGCTGACGGAGGCATCGTGCCTCTGGGAAAGATACGCGAGACGAAGAAATTCGATGTCATAAGGTCCATCGCACGTAAATACAGTTTCTCTCTTTACGATCCGATCGAGGACCTGCCGGATGAGGTTGTGTCTCTTATAGTGTTCGGTTCAGACGAACTGTTCAGGGTCGGCGAAGGAACATCATCGGAGATGGTGAGTTTCGGAGGAATCGTCGGAGACATAAATGAAAAGATAACATGTCCTGTATGCGGAGGAACCCGTCTGAACAAGGATACGACATATTTCAAGATAGACGGAAAGACCATTTCAGAAGTCTCGGCAATGGAGATTTCGCAGCTTAAGGAATGGCTGTATTCTCTTGATGAGGTGTTCGGAAAAAGGGAGAGCGCTATCGCACGTGATATTCTGAAGGAACTCAAGGACAGGGTCCAGTTCCTTCTGGATGTAGGTCTGGACTATCTTTCCCTGGACCGTGCGACATCATCTCTTTCAGGAGGTGAGAGCCAGCGCATCAGGCTTGCCACACAGATAGGATCGAAGCTGGTCAATGTGCTCTATATTCTTGACGAGCCTTCGATCGGTCTGCACCAGAGGGACAACCGCAAGCTCATAGCATCGCTCAAGAAACTTCGTGACGAGGGCAATTCCGTCATGGTGGTGGAGCATGATGCAGAGACGATGATGGCGGCTGACTGGCTGGTGGACGTCGGTCCCGGTGCCGGTGACGAAGGCGGACGCATCTGCTTCAGCGGTCCGCTGTCTATGGTGGGCATTGCCGGCAATGCGTCCGGAGAGATGTGTGTGGCCGACAGCCATGTCATTTTAGGTACTTCGACGACGTTGGAATATCTGCGCAGAGAGAAACAGATTGAAGTTCCGCAGGAGCGCCGTGTTGGAAACGGCCTCACTCTGGGCATCAGAGGAGCAAGAGGAAACAACTTGAAAAACCTTGATGTGGACTTCCCTCTGGGTATGCTGATTGGTGTCAGCGGTGTCAGCGGCAGCGGCAAGTCATCCCTTATAAACGAGACCCTGATGCCTGTGCTGAAGAACAAGTTCTACAATGCAAAGATGCAGCCTCTTCCATATGACAGGATCGTCGGCATCGAAAACATAGACAAGCTGATAGAGATCGACCAGAGTCCGATAGGAAGGACTCCGCGAAGCAATCCAGCTACCTTCACCGGAGTATTCAACGATATCCGTAACCTTTTCGAGGCTACTCCTGATGCCAAGGTCCGCGGTTTCAAGGCCGGCAGATTTTCGTTCAACGTGCCGGGAGGAAGATGCGAGGAATGCAAGGGTGCCGGAATCAAGGTGATCGAGATGAACTTCCTGCCTTCGGTCAACGTGGTCTGCAACGAATGTCGGGGAAGACGGTACAAGAACGATACCCTGACGGTAAAATATAAGGGAAAGAACATCAATGATGTGCTTGAAATGCCTGTCAGCGAAGCATATGAGTTCTTTTCAAATATTCCGTCGATAGCTCAGAAACTCAAGGCGATGGTGGATGTCGGCTTGGGCTATGTGAGGTTGGGACAGTCTGCCGTCACTTTGTCGGGAGGAGAGAGCCAGCGTATGAAACTGGCATCGGAACTCTCCAAGCGCAGTACTGGAAATACCTTGTACATTCTCGATGAACCTACGACAGGTCTCCATTTCGAAGACATAAAGGTTCTGCTTGATGTGCTCCAGCAACTGGTGGATCAGGGAAATACGGTAATAGTGATTGAGCATAATCTGGATGTGCTCAAGTCGGTGGACTACATCTTCGACATGGGTCCGGAAGGCGGAAAGAAAGGTGGAATGATCATTGCGGAGGGAACTCCTGAACAGATCGCTGACAATCCTGATTCAGTGACAGGACCTTTCCTTAAAGAAATACTTTGGTAATATGGAAGATATCAGAATCTATTGTGAGAACACGGGTTCCTATTTCAAGGTACCTATGGGATCGACCTTGAAGGAACTGTCGGAGAATGTGGGTCCGGCTCTCGCAGCCCTCGTCAACAATAAACTGGAGTCTCTGGACTACAAGGTGATAAATTCCCACAACATCCGTTTTGTAGGTTATGACCATCCTGACGGCCGGCGCACCTACATCAGATCGCTCTGTTTCGTGCTCCAGAATGTCGCGAGGAAGATGTTTCCTGACAAGGTTCTTGCGATCGACTATTCACTTCCGAGCGGTCTTTACTGCGAGATAAGGGAACTGGAGCCTATGGAAGACGGACGACCGAAGGCATACCCTCTGACTGATGACCGGATACGGGACATCGCTTCAGGAATGCAGGTCATTATAGACGCGGATATTCCTTTTACAAAGGTGATGATGAATCTTGAGGAAAGCGAGAGGATATTCACAAGAAACCATCAGTTTGAGAAGGTCGCCCTCTTCAAGACTTCAGGACGCTTGTATAACAGCGTGTACTTTCTTGACGGACAGGCTGATACATTCTATGGACCTTTGGCTCCTTCGACAGGAGTCCTGAAGATATTCGATCTTGTGGGATTCAATGACGGCTTCTGTCTGCAGTATCCGATGGACGGAGATCCTGACAGGGTGCTTCCTATGAAACGTCAGTCCAAGCTTGCCACGGCATTGAAGGAGCATTCCGACTGGTGTTCGGTACTTGGAGTGCGCGGCGTCGGAAAACTTAACGAGAAGGTGCTTTCCGGGGAAGTAGTGGATCTGATCAACCTTTCCGAGGCTCTCCATGAACGGAAATATGCAGATATAGCGGATCAGATATATGCACGTCGCGACAGTGTGAAGATCGTGTTCATTGCAGGTCCTTCCAGCAGCGGAAAGACTTCGACTTCCAAGAGGCTTGCCCTGCAGTGCAGGATCCTTGGTCTGAATCCGAAGGTCATTGAACTGGACAATTATTTTGTAGACAGGGAGTTCACCCCTCGTGACGAGAAGGGAGAGTATGACTTCGAATGTCTGGAAGCCATGGATCTGAAGCTTCTTGGCCGGCAGCTCAACGACCTTCTCGACGGTAAGGAGGTGGAGATACCGCGTTTTGACTTCGTTGACGGGCGCAAGTATTTCGAAGGCAACATGATGAGCCTGCATGAAAAGGACATCCTCATAATGGAGGGAATCCATGCCCTGAATCCGGCCATGATTCCGGGAGTCGATCCTTCCAGAGTCTTCCGTGTATATGCATCTGCCCTGACATCGCTCTCGATAGATGAAAACAATAACATATCGACTTCTGACAACCGTCTGCTCCGACGCATGGTCCGTGACAACCGCACACGAGGTGTGGTTCCGGAAAGTACGATCATGAGATGGCAGAGCGTACGTCGCGGGGAGAACAGGAACATATTCCCGTTCCAGGAGAATGCAGATGCCGTCTTCAATTCGGCGCACATCTTCGAACTTCCTGTTCTGAAGTACTATGCCGAACCGCTCCTGCGCAGGATTTCGCCTACGTCTCCGGCATATGTGGAGGCTGCGCGCCTGCTGAAATTCCTGGGATATATAGTTGCCATGACTCCGGCGGAAATAGCGGCCATCCCTCCGACTTCGATCCTCCGCGAGTTCATCGACGGACAGACTCTTTAAAGTTCAATTCAAATCATAGTGTTATGGCAAAGGTTCTTATGCTTAAATTTATCGACGGCTCCTATAAGGAGTGTGAGGTGACAGGAAAAGACATGGGTGGAGATGATGTGTACTACAAGCCGCTCTCTTCATTGAAACCGGGTCGTGTGGACTGGGGTGTGGACAGGACATGGGCCGACCATCATGTGGATGTACTTGAAACGGGCAAGGACCATGTCGTCGTGGAGGTCAAGGACAGGTGGGGCAAACATAAAGGTGGCCCCTACAGACTGTATGAGGGACTGAAGGAAGGCTACAGTTACATGTTCGGCGAGTGGTCCTACAGTTTCTACGTCTCCCTTGAAAGGAGGGAAGAAGACTAGTCCTCGTAAGGTTCGTTGAAAGGCATGAGGAAGGGGTTGGTCATGCGTTCGGTCGAGATGTCGCTCGAAGGACCATGGCCCGGAAGTACGCGTGTCTCCCCATCCAGCATAAGCAGTTTCTCAAAGATGCTGCGCATGAGAAGGTCATAGTCTCCGCCAGGGTGGTCGGTGCGGCCGATGGCGCCTGCAAAGAGGGTGTCTCCGGAGAGCAGGACTTTCTCGTTTCTTTCGAGGAAGCATAATCCGCCCTTGGAATGTCCCGGAGTCTGGAGTACTTCGAATCGGAGTTCTCCCACGGAAATCACGTCACCGTCCATCACGAATTCCGCTCTGCTGGCTATGGATGCTTCTCTGATGGTCTTGATGATAGGAAACTCATCCGGCATCGGGAATCCGAACTGCTTGCATAGCATGTCGTTGGTGACCTGGAGGGAATACATTTCATTCATATCCGCATGGACCGGGATTTCATACTCACGTGCAAGAGCGGCCATACCGTAGATGTGATCGAAATGACAGTGTGTAAGCAGGATGCATGTCGGTTCAAGCCCTTTTGTCCCGATGAATCCTGCAAGTTCCGAGATTTCCGCTTCTGAAGTGCATCCTGGGTCAACTATTGCGCATTTTCCATTTTCATCCCAAAGTACATAACAGTTGGTCTGGAAGGAATTGAATGTGAAATGTTCTAAATGTATCATCAAAAAATCAGTTAAATCATACAAATTTACATTAAAAATCAGTATGTTTGTAAATTAATTGATATAAATTACAAGAATTATGCATATAGCTATAGCAGGTAATATCGGCAGCGGAAAGACAACTCTTACCAGGATGCTGGCCGCTCATTACGGCTGGACTCCGAAATTCGAGTCCGTGGACTACAATCCTTATCTTGCAGATTTCTATGAAGACATGGAGAGATGGTCTTTCAATCTTCAGGTATATTTCCTTAACAAGCGATTCAAGGATGTCGTGGATATCTCCAAACTGGATGAGGTCATCATCCAGGACCGTACCATCTACGAGGATGCGCGCATCTTCGCGCCTAACCTCCATGGCATGGGACTTATGAGCACAAGGGATTTCGAGAACTATTCGGACCTTTTCGACCTTATGATGTCGCTTGTGAATCCGCCTGATCTTCTCATCTATCTCAGAAGCTCGATCCCTAATCTCATCGGCCAGATTCAGAAGAGGGGACGCGAGTACGAGAAGAGCATCCGTATCGACTATATCACCGGTCTTAACGAGCGCTATGAGAACTGGATCAAGGACTATAAGCACAAGCTGCTGATTCTTGATGTGGACCGTATCAAGTTCGAAAACCGTCCGGAGGATTTCCAGGAGGTCGTGGACAAGATCGATGCAGAGCTGTTCGGTCTGTTTCCAAACGAATAACTTATAAAACCTAAATATTATGACAGAAAGATTGACAATCATCGACTTTGTTGAGAAGTACGTTGCCAAGTATTCAAAGAACCCATATCTGTGGGAAAAGAATCTGGATACAAACGTATGGGAGCCGACTACTTATGAAGAGACTCTGACGAAGGCTAAGCGTATTGCTGCCGGTCTTATGGCTCTCGGAGTACAGAAGGGCGAGAAGGTCTCATATCTCAGCGAGGGTCGTGACATGTGGGTCATCGGAGAGTTGGGTGTGCTTTATGCCGGTGCGGTGAACGTGCCGCTGTCGATAAAGCTCGGAGAGAAGAATGACCTTGTGTTCAGAGTAAAGCACTCTGATTCAAAGTATATCATTACATCGAAGTTTCAGCTTCCGAAGATAAGGGCCATCCTTTCGGATTGCCCTATGGTTGAAAAAGTCATCATCTTTGATGAAGTTCCAGACAAGCAGGACAACGAGATATTAATGAGTGAGGTGATGGCGATGGGCGACGAGTTCCTTGCAAAGAACGAGGAGATGTTCGTGCAGAGGTACAAGTCCATCGAGCCTGACGATTATGCGAACATCAGCTATACATCGGGAACGACCGCTGATCCGAAGGGTATCCTCCTTACTCACAGGAACTATACTGCAAATGTGGAGCAGGCCCATTCGGTAATCGGAGTCGACGAGAACGACAAGATGCTCATCATCATCCCTCTCGACCACTGCTTCGCCCATGTTGCAGGTATGTACACCATGATGTCATACGGTGCTTCATTCGGAACCGTTCCTTCAGGAAAGAGCGGCAAGGAAGCACTCAGGAACATTTCTCCTAGTATCCAGGAACTCAAGCCGAACGTGATGCTTTCGGTTCCTACCCTTGCAAAGAACTTCAAGAAGAGCATCGAGAGTTCGATTGCAAGAAAAGGCAAGACAATCGAGGGACTTTATAACTTTGCTCTTAAGAATGCCATTGCATACAATAAGGAGGGTTATAACAAGGGTACTGAGTTCATGGATATTTTCCGCAAGCCTCTCATGCTCCTTTTTGACAAGCTCATTTTCAAGGCAGTACGTGAAGGCCTCGGTGGTCAGATGAAGTTCTTTGTCGGTGGCGGCGCTCTCCTTGATATCGACCTTCAGAGATATTACTACGCAATCGGTATTCCTATGTATCAGGGATACGGCCTTTCAGAAGCTACACCTATCATTTCTGCAAACTCTCCTCAGAGACATATCTTCGGTTCATCAGGAAAGATAGTTTCTCCTATGGAGATCAAGATCCTTGATGCTGACGGAGTCGAGCAGCCTTTCGGACAGAAGGGCGAGATCTGCATCAAGGGTGAGAACGTGATGGCAGGTTATTGGAAGAATCCTAAATCAACAGCAGATACAATCGTTGACGGCTGGCTCCATACCGGAGATATGGGTTATATGCGTGATGAGGAAATGCTTTATGTCGTAGGACGCTTCAAGTCGCTTCTTATCGCTGCCGATGGAGAGAAGTACTCTCCGGAAGGAATCGAGGAGAACCTCGTTGAAAGCTCTAAATATATTGACGGAGCAATCCTTCATAACAGTCAGGATCCATATACAATCGCACTCATTACCCCTAACAAGGAAGCTCTGAAGTCATACGCCAAAGGTCTTGGACTTGACCCTGAGACAAAGGAAGCCAAGGAAAAGATGCTTGAGCTTCTTCAGGAAGAGGTCAATATGTACCGCAAGGGCGGACGTCAGGCAGGCGCATTCCCTGAAAGATGGCTTCCAGCAGCTGTGTGTGTGCTTCCTGAACCTTGGACAGAGCAGAACCATTTCCTCAACAGCTCGATGAAGGTCGTTCGAGGAAGAGTTGAGGAAGCGTACAAGGCAAATATGGAATTTGCATATACTCCGGAAGGAAAGAATATCGTCAATGAAATGAACCTCGCTTCGCTCTAGCCTGGATCATATATATAAGATATCGGTCGGATGACAAGCTTCTGTCTCCGACCGATATCTTATTTTTCAGGTTCGAAATATTCCTTTCCGACACCGCAGGCCGGGCAGGTCCAGTCATCCGGGAGCTCGCTGAACGGAGTTCCCGGTGGAATTCCGTTTTCAGGATCGCCTTCTGCAGGTTCATAGACCCATCCGCATGTGACGCAGACATAGTTCTGCATATCTTTTTCGTCTTCCATGATTGCTTCCGCCATGATCTCTGTAACTCCATCCTTCGTGGCTTCAGCTACGACGACTGTCGTTTCGGATCTGCCGGGTCCAGGAGCGTGCATCCTGTCAACGACCTTTGTCCAGTCTATCAGATCCCAGCAGCTGTCCACGAATGCCGCCCGTCTGTTCCGGTAGTCGATGTAATAGGCATGTTCCCATACATCCACGGTCAGCAGCGGTTTCATTCCCTTGCACATGGGGTTGCCGGCGTTTGATTCCTGGATGATGTGGAGTTTCCCGTCGTCATCCTGAGCCAGCCATGCCCATCCCGAGCCGAAAATGCTGACTGCCGCTTTCTTGAACTGCTCCTTGAAGGTCTCGACGGAACCGAAGTCCCGGATCAGATAATCCTTAAGTTCCAATGGCATGGGCTTCGGGTCTGGGGACAATGAGCTGAAGAAGAACTCATGATTCCAGACCTGGGCTGCATTGTTGAATACAGGACCTGAAGCCGTCATGATGACGGCCTCCAGGGGCATGTCTTCGTACGGGGTTCCGGAAATGAGACTGTTGAGGTTGTCGATGTAGGTCTGGAGGTGCTTGCCGTAGTGGTACTCGATGGTTTCACGGCTCATCCGTGGCTCCAATGCGTCTGACGCATAGGGAAGCGGAGGTAATGTGTATATCATTTCTGTGTCTGTTTGAAAGTTCAGACGGCACAGAAACAATTATCAGACCTAATGAGAAAATATGAATCCGAAATATATACGCGGTCCCATAGGACGGTTGAGTCCGTCTTTATTAAGGGCTAGAAGCCAGTCTGCCTTCAGGGTCAGGTGCAGGGCGTCTCCAACTGCATATTCCACTCCGATGAAGGGATCGGCCGCAAAGAAAGGCTTCTTGTTATATACGGCATCAGGTTCGGGGAGCCAGTCGTGCTTGTTTCCGTCGAAGATATAGAATGCGGTCTCCATTCCTCCTCCGACAGTGACTCCGATATATGGATAGAACTTTCCGGCCTTCCAGTACCAGTCTGCTAGCGCTCCCGTCCAGAATACCTTGTTGAAACTGCCGTCACTGATGTTCCTGCTGAGCCCCATGTTGGAGAAATATCCCTCGAATCCTGCCCTGAAATGCTTTGTAACATGGAGCCGGGCAACGCCTCCGATGCCGAAGGTCGGTCCGGAAGCATTGTAATTATAAGGGTTGTCGCATCCGCTGAGATATCCGGTATGTACCATCATTCCTCCGGAGAAACCTTTTATGATCTTTTTTCCGCCGTTTCCGGCAAAGCATGATACTGACGTCAGAACTGTCAGCAGTATGATAGTTATAAGTCCTTTCTTCATAGAGGGTGCAAATATAGTAATTTTATTTATGATTGAGAATCGGGAGTTTTCTTAAAATATTGATTGAAAATTTGCGGATGTGATTTAAATCATTAACTTTGCAGACAGACATCAGAAAAATTATTTTTCGTGTCTATTTGTTAAGTTCGTTTTATATACGGCAGGCGTCCTTGGGGAGGGGCGCCTGCTAACTTTGGAAAGCTTTTGGAAATTTGGTATAATACAAAAAACTTTATAAGGAATGAATAATAACAAAACAAACTGGATTGCGGTCCTCACTATGATATTCCTTTTCGGAATGGTCGCATTCGTTACAAATCTTGCAGCCCCTATCGGAGTCATCTGGAAGTACCAGCCTGGAATAGACGGCTCGGGATTCTGGGGTATGATGGGTAACATGATGAATTTCCTCGCATATCTCTTCATGGGTATTCCTGCAGGACGTCTTCTGGCTAAAGCCGGTTATAAGAAGACTACTCTTGCCGGTGTCGGTGTTGGATTCGTAGGTGTGCTCATACAGTATATTTCTGGCCGTGTGGCAGTGGGAACTGTTCTTGCCGGACTTCCTGCAAACTTCTTCATCTATCTTTTGGGAGCGTTCGTCTGCGGCTTCTCAGTATGTCTGCTCAACACTGTAGTCAATCCTATGCTCAACCTCCTTGGTGGCGGCGGAAACAGGGGTAATCAGCTTGTTCAGATCGGCGGTACATTCAATTCTCTTACAGGTACCCTTACTCCGATGCTCGTGGGAGCCCTTATCGGTACCGTGACGAAGTCAACTGCGATGACAGACGTCGATCTGGTTCTCTATATTGCACTGGCAGTCTTCGCAGGTACTTATGTCATACTTTCTTTCGTGCCGTTCGTCGAACCTGAGCAGGAGAAATCAAATGTCACCGTAAAGGACCTGTTCAACTATAAGCACCTTGTATTCGGTGTGTGTGCGATCTTCTGCTATGTGGGTGTCGAGGTGGGAATCCCAAGCACTCTTAACTTCTATCTTTCGGATACGACAGCGAAAGGGGGTGGACTGAATCCTGAGACGGCAGCTGCAGTTGCAGGATTCGTTGCGGGAACATACTGGTTCCTGATGCTTATCGGACGTTTCGTCTCAAGCTTCATCAGCGGAAAGGTCTCAAGCCGCACACAGCTTGCCGTCTGCTCTGCGACAGCTATTGTTCTCGTAGTGTGCTCGATGTTCACGACAAGCATCCAGTCTTCCATGCCGGTTTTCACCGGTTCCGGTTTCGAGGTGGTTCAGGTCCCTCTCACGGCTCTTCTTCTTGTGCTCTGCGGTCTCTGTACCTCGGTGATGTGGGGAGCAATCTTCAATCTTTCCGTTGAAGGACTTGACAAGCGTTACCTGCCGATGGCTTCCGGACTTTTCATGACAATGGTAGTAGGTGGCGGTGTGCTTCCTCTCATCCAGGGTGCCGTGGCTGACATTGCTACATATTCGGCAAGTTATTGGGTGTCGGTTGCAGGCTTTGCCTATATCTGCTGGTTCGCATTAATGGGTTCAAGAGTAAGAAACAAATAATCAAAACATAATCATACAATGGATTCAACTTTCGTAGTAGGTATCGACGTCGGAGGACAGACCTCCAAGCTCGGTGTAGTGGATGCGAGAGGTACGGTTCTCGCACAGACAGTCATCCGTACAGACACATATACTGATGTAGAACCATATATCGCCGAACTTGCAGAAGCGGTGAAGAAGGTCATCAGGGATTCAGGCACAGAAGGAAAGATCAGAGGTATCGGAGTTGGTGCGCCTAACGGAAATTATTATACCGGAACCATAGAGAACGCTGTCAACCTTTCATGGGGCGGTGACAATGTGGTATATTTCTCAAGACTTCTTTCAGAAGCGATGGGCGGTCTTCCGGTAGCGCTTACCAATGATGCGAATGCAGCTGCCGTAGGTGAGATGACTTATGGTGCTGCAAGAGGAATGAAGAACTTCATCATGATAACCCTCGGTACCGGCGTGGGTTCAGGTATCGTGATCAACGGTGAGGTGGTTTACGGTCATGACGGCTTTGCCGGTGAGCTTGGACATGTCGCTGCGGTGCGCAACAACGGACGTACATGCAATTGCGGAAAGACAGGCTGTCTTGAGACATATGCTTCCGCTACAGGAGTAGCACGAACAGCGCGCGAGTGGCTTGAACTTACAGACGAGCCTTCTCTCCTCAGAAGTCTTGACAATATCGCTTCAAAGGATGTATATGAGGCAGCCAAGGACGGAGACAAGCTTGCCCTGAAGATATTTGAGTTTACAGGAAAGATTCTCGGACGTTCATTTGCGGATTTCATTGCGTTCAGTTCGCCTGAGGCTATAGTGCTTTTCGGAGGTCTCGCACGCGCGAAGGAGTTCCTTCTTGAGCCAATGGAAAATGCCATGAACGACAATGTGATGCCTTTGTGGAGAAACAAGGTGAAGATTGTGTTCTCGCAGCTCAAGGAGTCAGACGCAGCCATTCTCGGCGCATCGGCCCTTGCCTGGGAACTCTAGAAATACCGTTCAGAATCTCATCAACCTTATTCCGGGTCCTGCCCGGAATGAGGTTGATCTTATGTATATGAGCCATTGTCCCAGATAATAAGGGATCATTATCATCCACATTGAGCCTTCTATCGGCTCCTTGAACATGTTCCATCCCAGAATGAAGTCGGAAAACACAAACAGGACTGCGCCAAGCGCGTAAAGTGAACTTCTCTGGAAAAGGGCCAGACCCAGCATGAAACAGATAAGCAGGACATAGATGCCGGCCCCTATGCGTAAGATGCCTTCAGGAGCGTTCCTGACTATCTGGGTGAATGCGACACCAGCGATGAATGCGCAAAGCAGGTTGATTAGGAACGTGTATCCCATGGCCTTGTCCGTAAGCTTTCCGTCACGCTCCACCTTGGTCCTGTATCTTTCGAAGAAGAACCAGACCAGCATCACATGTGTCAAACTGAACATGCCCATCTGAAGGATCAGGTTTCCGAATGTTCCGGCGATGTCTCCGAATGTGGAGAACAGCAGTGCCGCACTTATTTTCCAAGGGCACATCCATAAGGACGCCATGGTCAGGAATGCGGTGGGGAACGCCAGTCTGCAAGGAATGTCGACAGGTGTGAAGTAAAGTATCGCAAGGCCTGCAAAGATGATGGAGGATGCAACTGCAGCCGGTTTTATGAATCTGTCTTCTATGCGGAAAATAGCCATGGTTCTCTGTTTATCGCGAATATAATGATTTTTACAGAAATAACAAATGTAGGGGAAGTTTAAATTTGGATATGAATTAATTAATCTTCATCTTTGCACGTTGGTTTAGACTGCCTTGGCCGGTCTGACAAATGTATGAAAGAACAATATTTATGTTTAATAACTAAAAGTCTAACCAGATGAATAAAATCAAATTGTATTTCCTGGCTATGGCGATGCTTGTGTCTACGCTGACCTTCGGTCAGAATCTGACGGTCACCGGTGTTGTCAAGGACTCTTCTACAGGTGAGGGAGTGCCTTTCGCATCCCTTCAGGTAAAGGGAACAATGACAGGAACAAGCTCGGATGCGGACGGATATTATTCCATTTCCGTTCCGTCTGACGGAGTGCTCATCTTCTCCTCAGTGGGATATGTGACCGTTGAGATTCCGGTTGCAGGTCAGTCGAAGCATGATGTGCTTCTCGCTCCTGACACAGAAGCTATCGAGGAGACTATCGTAGTGGCCTTCGGTACCGCTACAAAGGAATCATTTACAGGATCTGCCACAGTTGTCAAGTCTGATGACATTGCAAAGGTTCAGGCGTCGGATGCGACACGAGCTCTCGAGGGTGTCGTCGCCGGTGTGCAGATGACTACTGTTTCAGGAACCCTCGGAAGTTCGCCTAGCCTCCAGATCCGTGGAGCAGGTTCGATCTCTGCAGGTACACAGCCGCTTTATGTTGTCGACGGAATTCCTTTTCAGGGTGACATGAACAACATCAACCCTGCGGACATCGAGTCGATGACCGTCCTCAAGGACGCTGCTTCAAATGCCCTTTACGGTGCACGAGGAGCGAACGGTGTGATCATGATCACTACAAAGAAGGCAAAGCACGGCGATGCAGTAGTGAACGTGGATGCCAAATGGGGTCTCAATACAAAGGCACTCAAGAACTACGACTACATCACAGCTCCGGGACAGTACTATGAGGTCTACTATTCTGCCCTCAAGAACTATTACATGAATACACAGGGAATGTCTGACTTCGATGCCCATATCCAGGCCAACCAGACTCTCGTGGGCGATCCTAACGACGGCGGTCTCGGATACCAGGTGTTTACGGTTCCTGAGAATCAGACTTTCATCGGTTCGAACGGCAGGCTTAATCCTAACGCCACCCTCGGAAGGGTTGTGGGCGACTACTACCTAACTGCTGATGACTGGATGGATGCGACATATCACAATTCCCTCCGTCAGGAGTACAATGTGAGCGTTTCAGGAACTACCGGCAATGCTTCGGTACTTGCTTCGTTCGGTTACCTGAACAACAAGGGTATTGTGGATGGCGCGGACATGTACCGTTATACAGCCAGACTCCGTGCCGACTATCAGGCTAAGGACTGGCTCAAGATCGGAGGAAACATCTCATATACGAACTATAATTACAACAACGGAAACACGGACGAAGGTTCAAGCGTATCTACCGGCAACATCTTTGCCATTGCAAATCAGATCGCTCCTATCTATCCTCTCTATATCAGGGATGCAATGGGCAGGATCATGATCGACAGATACGGCTTCCAGATGTATGACTACGGTACAGGTGAGAATGCCGGTGCCTCACGTCCATATCTTCCGAACTCGAATGCGCTTCAGGCCGCAACCCTCGACAAGAACAATTCGGAGGGTAATGCATTCAACGGTTCAGGATATGCGGAGGTGAAGTTCCTCAAGGATTTCACATTCACTTTCAATGCCGGTCTCGGAATCCAGGAGACCAGATCGACTTCCGTAATGAACATGTATTACGGACAGTATGCCACAATGGGTGGTATGATCGGAAAGTCTCATGCAAGGTCAATGACGCTCAACCTCCAGCAGCTCCTCAGCTGGAACCGCACTTTCGCCGGTATCCACAATGTGGGAGTGCTCCTCGGACATGAGAATTATGTGGCGAATTCATATTCGCTCTCTGCTTCCAAGAGCCAGCTCTTCTCGATGGATAACGATGAGCTCAACGGTGCTGTCGTGGACGGAAAGACTGCCGGTTCTTCAAGAAGCGAGTATAACAACGAAGGTTATTTCCTCAGGGCCCAGTATGACTACATGAACAGGATCTTCGTGAGCGCTTCATATCGTCGTGACGCATCTTCACGCTTCCATCCCGACCACCGATGGGGTAACTTCTGGTCATTCGGAGGAGGCTGGATCATCAACGAGGAGTCATGGTTCCCAAGGGCAGGATGGATCGACATGCTCAAGGTTAAGGCGTCTATCGGTTCACAGGGTAACGACAGCATAGGAAACTATCTCTATACCGATACATATAATCTTTCGAACAATGCTGGAACTCCGGCAATCACGTTCGGTGTAAAGGGTAACGAGACCATCACATGGGAGACAAACACCAACTTCAATGCCGGTGTGGACTTCGAATTCCTCAGAGGAAGAATCACAGGAGGTCTGGAGTACTTCTACCGTAATACTTCAGACATGCTCTTCTGGTTTACGGTTCCTGCTTCTCTCGGTTATGGCGGATACTATGACAATATCGGTGACATGAGGAACCATGGTGTCGAGTTATCGACCAACATCAACATAATGAGAAGACAGGATCTCAACTGGGACTTCTATGTGAACTTCACCCACTATACCAACAAGATCACAATGCTCCCTGAAGAAAGGAAGACAAGGACTGTGGAGGGCTACAAGGGATACGCAAACGGTACATCGTTCGTGGGAGAAGGACTCCCTCTCCATACATTCTATATGTACAAGTATGCAGGAGTCAACCCTGAAACAGGTGACCCGATGTGGTGGAAGGATGTGACTGACGCTTCAGGAAACGTTACAGGAAGGGAGAAGACTTCAAACTACTCGCAGGCTACCCAGTATCTCTGCGGAGATCCTACTCCTACTCTTTATGGTGGTTTCGGAACAACCTTCGACTACCATGGATTCGACCTTGCTCTCGCATTCACATACTCTATCGGAGGTCTTGTATATGATTCAGGCTATGCTTCATACATGGGCTCGCCTACACAGTCAAGCGCAGGTTCAAACTTCCACAAGGATATCCTGAACTCATGGACTCCTGAAAACAGGGATACGGACATTCCTAAGTTCCAGTACAACGAGCAGTATACGGCTGCATCGTCCGACAGGTTCCTTACAGACGCAAGCTACCTGAACTTCCAGAATGCCCAGATCGGTTATACCTTCCCTGAAAGGATTACAAGGAAGCTTTTTGTAAACAGGCTCAGACTGTATGTCGCATGCGACAATATCATATACTGGTCATGCCGTCAGGGACTTGACCCTCGTCAGAGCTTTACGGGAGCAACCAGCAACGCCATGAACTCTCCTGTAAGGACTGTTTCGGGAGGAATCAACATCACATTCTAAAGAGTAACGGGTAAAATGAAGAATATATTTATCAAATCATTTGCTATATTTTCAATAGCGCTTATCGCTGCGGGATGTGTCAAGGAGACCTTCCCTACAGGCGGCACCGTTACTGAGGAACAGCTGGAGTCCTCTCCTAACGCTCTTCAGTACATGGTGAACGGTATCCCTTCTGCCATGATGGCCTCAGGTACAGCCGGATATGCTTCAAATTACGGTTATCATGCCGATTTCGGTATCCCGGGTATCCACCTCATGACTGAATCCATGCTTGAGGACCTTACCGTCAGCGGTGACCTCGGCTATTTCTGGTTCGGAGCATTCTTCCAGAATGTATCAATGGGTGCCGACTATATCTATTGTTCATATTTCTGGGACTGCTACTATGCGTGGATCAAGGCTGCGAACGATGTTATCATCAAGGCAGGAGTCGTGGATGAGGGAACCGATCCTACAATCCTTTCCGCTCTTGGCCAGGCTTATGCTTACAGAGCCATGTGCTATCTTGATCTTGCCCGTCTGTATGAACCGAAGGATAATGCTCTCGCTCCGGTCAGCGAAGATATCAAGGGACTGACAGTTCCTATCGTTACCGAACTTACCACTGAGGCGGAAGCAAAATTCAACCCTAGGGCTGAGAGGTCTGACATGTATGATTTCATCTTCTCTGACCTTGAGAAGGCGGAGGAATATCTCAGCGCAGCAGATAACTCGTATACACGTCCTACACTTGGTGCTGTATACGGTATGTATGCAAGAGCTTATCTCGAGCTCGGAGCTGCGGATGACAAGATCAACAGAGGCTACTACAAGAAGGCCGGCGAGTATGCACGCATGGCTATCGAGACAAGCGGAAAGACTCCTCTTACCGAGGCTCAGTGGCATGACCCTAGAAGCGGATTCAATGACGGAAGTGCAAACAACTCGTGGATCTGGGGACTTACCCTTTCTGCAGAGAACGCATCCAATATCATAACCAACATCGCTCATATCGCCCCTGAGGCTGTGTGGGGATATTCTATCCTTTCTCTTCCAAGCGTGAACAAGGCTTTGTATGAGCGCATCAATTTTGCCGACTTCAGAAAGAAGTCATGGCTTGACCCTGAAAACACTTGGAATCCTTCGTCGGCGAATTACACTGCTGACCATGGTTACCAGTTCTGCGGTGAAGACGATCCTCTTTCAGGTTATGAGTCATATGGAATCACCAACGCTCATCAGTATTTCCTTGCATGGGCTTCTCCTTATGTGAACATCAAGTTCCGCCCTGCAAACGGACAGTGTGTCGAGTATACAGAAGGAAACTGTGCCGACCATGTGCTGATGCGTGTCGAGGAGATGTATTTCATCGAGATAGAATCGGCCCTCTACAGGAGCGATGGCGGACTTGATGCGGCAAAGAAGTTACTCAACGACTTCATGCGTACATACAGATATCAGACATACGATTGCAGCAGAATAACATCAGTGACAGCCTTCATTCAGGAACTTCTTTTCCAGAAAAGGGTGGAGTTCTGGGGTGAGGGTATCCTTATCTATGACTACAAACGTCTGAATCAGGGTATTGCACGCGGTTATTCAGGAACAAACTTCCCTGCAGTGGCAAGATTCAACACTACAGGCCGCTCACCGCAGTGGAACATCGTTCTTCCAAGAGTCGAGGCTCAGGCCAACACTGCCATTGTAAACAATCCTGATCCTACTGAACTTCTTGTTCCTTGGACAGAGTAATCATATAGTTTTCTTATGGATATGAAGACAATCAAATATTTAAGATATATTCTTCCGGCAGTCATGCTCATGGCCTTTGCTTCTTGCCAGGAAGAGATTTACCAGCCGGGCGAGGCTGATCTGCTCGACTGCCAGGGACTTTATTTCCCACAGGAGCAGGCAGTCCATTACGAACTTTCTCCAAAGGGAAAGCTTGAACTCTCGTTTACAGTGCAGAGAGACAAGGATGACTTCGAGGCTTATGTTCCATATGAGATGGAAAGCAGCGTTGAAGGCATGTTCGAGATGGAGGATGAATTCATCTATTTTGACGAAGACCAGAAGAAGGCCACATTCAAGGTCTATGTTTCAGATGATTTCGAACTTGGTGAGAGCTATTCATGTACCATCAAGGTTACCGACCCTCTCTATGTTTCAAAGTATGCACTTTCCAGCAGCGTGCTTTCCTTCTCTGTTGCCGTAGTGGACTGGGTAAGGGTGAAGAACGGATCTGAAGACATGGCCGTATGGAGAGATGACTTCTTCACAAGTCTTTCTAATACGATAGGAGCTTCAGTTGCCAAGCCATACCTTGAAAAGGATGTTGAGGTATATCAGCGTTCGGACAAGCCAGGTTATTTCAGAGTGGACGGAATCTATACTCCTGAATACATATCGCAGATCGCAAATGGTGATGATTCTGTTGCAGAGAGTCTGAAGGACTATTGTCCGGCAGAGAGCATATACATCAATGCGACAGATCCTGACAAGGTATACGTGGATGTACAGTTCACATTCTACAATCCTTATGACTTCTACGACGGAGTTCTTGGTGCCGGAGTATATATGTGTTCGGATGTCGAGGAGGTATTCCTCAGCGGATATTCAAACCTGTATGGAAAGTACAAGGACGGAGTCATAACATTCCCTAAGAAGTCACTCATCTTATATCTTCCTGTAGGAATCTCCATTGCAGGTAACCAGGCAGGAAAGACAAGACTTGTGCTTCCGGGATATGTTGGATATGACTATGGCCTGTCAGTATCTGTCGGTCCTTCTGTTGAAGGTGTGATGCCTGTGACATTCGATCTTGATCCGGATGTCGCAAAGGTAAGATACCAGGTGTTCGAGGGTCATCTTACTGATGTCGATCTTGTTTCAAGACTTGAGGAAGTGAAGTCAGGCAGAAATGCCATCGAGATCACAGAGGCAGGAGAGTATGAGTTCTCAACATCGAAGTCAGGTCTCTATACCCTTATCGCATGTTCATATGACGCCCAGGGTGCCTTTCAGGAATATGACATGGTCAAGTTCGGTTATGACACTGCCGATGATCCTAGGGAGGTGGATATCCACCTTGGTCTGATCGTTTCTGACAGACATGCAGCTACAGGCAGGACGGCCGAAAATTCCATGGAGTTCTATGTATATGGAACAGACATCACTGAAGCGAAGATAGGACTTTACAAGAGCACCAACTATGAAGACTTCAAGGAGAGCCTGGAGTATCAGATGGAGGTCTATATGCCTTCTCTTGACAATCTCCAGCTGGATTCCCTTAACAGAGTAGGATATACAGGTGTCGTGTCAGGTCTTACTACCGGTACCGAATACACACTTGTAGTCTATGCAGACAATGGTTACCATTCAGGTTTCTATACTGCCAAGGCTACTACAGAGGGAGTATTCGACCTGATGGATGCGGAATATACGGTATATGACCTTCCGGAAAGACTTCAGCCTGATAAGGATGACCACGAACCTTACCTTGGAGAGTGGCAGGTATGGTCGCTCAATCCGCATACTGCGAAGGAGTGGGGCAGGAACAATGCTGCAACGGTAACCTTCAATGATCAGGCGGACGTGATGTATGATAAGAATGGAAACGAGACCCGTGATCCGGAAAAGGCTGACTTTACAGTCGATTACATGAGTCTGGAGGGTATGCATCCTAATCTTGCCAAGAAGGCGGAAGGATTCAATGATGCAATCGACTTCGAATTCTATGAGGGATTCGTTTATACTCTGATGACTATGATGGACCCTATGGAATATAACGGCAAGACAGTATATCCGACAAACTACTATATGTACTATTTGGGAGCCAACGGAAGGTACTGGAATCTTGAGAACGGTGCGATGATCGGAGGTTTCCTTACAGAGGAGAAGGATGTGATCGCCTTCGTTGCAAATCCATCTACATCAACCAGCCAGTATGGATATACATGCTACTCGATGCAGCTGTGCTATTTCAATAATTCTCAGTACGGACAGGACGGTGCTTCTCCAAGATCCTTTGATGAGGATGCACACGGTTATCCGCTTCTTGTACGCCCTGATTCGAAGTATGCCGGATATGAAGGCGCTGCTTCTTCGGTGCAACTTCCTTCTGTCTATGACAGAGTGTCTGTAGAACTTAGCCGCGGACGTTCTAACTATGTGGAGTCTGACAGAGGATATATCAGGTCTACCATCGATAGAGTGACTTCCATGCCTTACAACTATATTCAGGATGCAGTGATCACTACTATGGATATGGATGTGAAGAAGGATGGCGCTACCGGCGGAATCGAATTCCTTGACAGGATTCTTAAATAAAATTGAATATGAAAAGAGTATCAATATTCATAGTTTCCCTTCTTGCAGCTGTTTCCTGTGCGGAGCAGCTGCAGGAAGGAACTTCGTTTCCATCTGTTGAAGGTGCTGTAATGACCAAGGTCATCAACTATCCGGCAGAATATGTAGAGGGAAGCCTTCTTGTATATCTTTCGTCTGAAGCTGCGGACGCTTTCGTTTCCGGAGAGACGGACCTCGTAGGAGAATTTGCTGAAAAGGTATCTCTGGAGTATCTCCATCCGGTATTCAGAATCTCTCCTGAGAAGGAGGCTGTGGCAAGAAAGCACGGACTGCACAGATGGTTCACCATCGGTTTTGAAGGTGACACTCAGGAGACAGCTGCACGCCTTACGACATTTGATGCAGTGTCGAAGGTTCAGTACAATCAGGTCATGAAGTCTTCATCAGACGGACACGCGGTTCCTTACGGCGCTTCAGTAAAGTCAGAGGATGCCCTTCCTTTCAACGACCCTTATCTTGAGGACCAGTGGCATTATATCAATACTGGAAGCTCGAAGGTTTCTGCATCTGCAGTGGCAGGAGCCGACATTGCGGTCAAGGATGCATGGGCCCTTACAGCCGGTGACCCTAGCGTGATTGTCGCAATCATCGACGGACCGGTCCAGTACGACCATCCTGATCTTGCAGCAAACATGTGGAAGAATACAAAGGAGGTTCCTGGCAACGGCAAGGATGACGACAATAACGGATATGTAGACGATATCTACGGATGGAATTGTGTGTCATGCAGCCCCCAGTCATGGGAAGGCTGGGAAAACGGCAAGAAGAAGTACGATTTCGTATATACAAACGGCGCAATCAACTGGAGTCCTTCGATAGAGGGTATCAGCGGACACGGAACTCATGTGGCTGGAATAGTAGGTGCGGTAAACAACAATAATGTAGGTGTCTGCGGTGTGGCAGGAGGAACAGGTAATGGTGACGGCGTACGTCTTATGAGCTGCCAGATATTCGAAGGAAGGAATACCGGTACGACACAGACTACTGCGATCGCTTTCCAGTATGCGGCTGACAACGGTGCCTGCATAGCGCAGTGCTCATTCGGTTATGAGAACGGCACTTATGGCTCAGACAGCGATTTTGCGGTTCAGTATGGTGCCGAATATGCTGCGATAAATTACTTCATGGATCCGGCTAACTGCAACAGCGATGTGATCGATGCCAATATAGTCATTGCTGCAGCCGGCAACTCAGCTATCGCTCAGTCGAGCTATCCGGCAGCCATCGAAAAGGTTGTGTCGGTTACAGGCCTTGGCCCTGATTACCTTCCTGCGACTGAATACACCCAGTATGGTGCAGGCTGTAATATCGCGGCTCCGGGCGGAGATATCTGGGTAGGTGACATGACCGGTCTCGGTTCGGAACTGTATACCAACAGGAGTGCGGTGCTTTCGACATTCATCAGTACGGTTCCTGACAAATATCTCAAGCCGGACAGCAAGGGTGAATATGCATACATGAACGGAACATCCATGGCTTGTCCTCATGTTTCCGGAGTAGCTGCATTGGGACTTTCATATGCCCGTAAGCTGGGAAAGAGATTCACTCGTGATGAGTTTGTGTCAATGCTCCTTACATCCGTAAATGAAATCGACAATCTTCTGATCGACAACAAGACAAAGCCGAACGGATGGAACACTACTGCCGACCTCGGCAAGTACAGAGGCAAGATGGGTACAGGTGCCGTGGATGCATGGCGTCTTCTCATGGCTGTGGAAGGTACTCCTTCAATAACAGTACAGGTTGGAGACGGAAGCAAGGCCAAGAGATATGACATCACATCTTACTTCGGAGATTCGGTTACAGAAATGACCTTCCTTGGAGTGGAATGTGATGAAGCGACCAGAAACGCTCTCGGTCTGGTCAGTGATCCGGAAATCAAATATGGCAAGCTCAGCATCAATCCTACCAAGGTCGGTTCCGGCAAGATCGTGGTCAAGGCTTTAGCCGGATATGATAATGACGGTGTGGCTGACGGCGAGACGGAGATCGGCGGTATGGAGATATCCAGGACCATATCTGTGATCTCCAGGGGCGTAGTAAGCGACAATGGCGGTTGGCTTTAATCTATAAAGGAGAGTACCATGAAGACAATATTTAAATTTATACTTGCTTTATCTGTATTGGCCGCAGCCGTTTCATGCGGAGAGAAGGACAACGGTCCTTCCGTATCTGAGAAGATTGTCGCTGAATGGCATCTTGTGGGTGTGTCAGGCATGACATCTGTGCCGCAGGTTTATGTCAAATTCTCTCAGGATCTTTCTTTCGAACTTTATCAGAAGGTCGGAGAAGGACGCTACCGCAAATATGAAGGAACCTATACCGTTGCAGGATCTCTCGTGAGCGGAACATATTCCGACGGCGAGAAGTGGGGAAGTGACTACAATGCATCATTTGAAAGCGAAAACATGACCCTAACTGCCCAGAACGGTTCTGAAGAGGCCTGTACATATGAAAAGAAAGCCCTGTCGGATTCCGACAAGGCTGACGCAGTACTTGTGACCAAGTCCGTTGAGGACGGTCCTAGATTCCTTTAAAGTTTATCCTGCTTGAGGTTTTCGACATATTTGTCGATCTTCTGCAGTTCTCTAGGAATATTGATGCTCTGAGGACAGTGCGACATGCACTGGTTGCAACCGATGCAACGAGAAGCCTGACGGAGCTTTGGAACAGCCCGGTCGTAGCTTACAAGATAAGCACGACGGGCTTTCTTGTATCCCTCATCGTTTACGCTTGCAGCCACTTCACCTGCATTGACGCACTTGTTGTAGTGCAGAAGGATTGCAGGGATGTCGATACCGTATGGACAAGGCATGCAGTATTTGCAGTCGTTGCATGGGATTGTCGGGTATTTCTGCATGATTTCGGCAGTCTCATCAAGGAATGCAAACTCATCTTCGGTAAGCGGAACCAGAGGTGAATATGTGCCTACATTGTCCTGAAGATGCTCCATATATGTCATGCCGCTGAGTACGCAGAGAACTCCTGGCTGGCTTCCAGCGAAGCGGAATGCCCATGATGCCACACTTCCCTGCGGATTGCGTTCCTTGAGACGATCTGCGACGTACTGAGGTACCTTTGACAGACGGCCTCCGAGAAGAGGCTCCATGATCACAGACTGAATGCCCCTCTTGTCAAGTTCCTGCTGAAGATACTCGGCCTGTGCATTACGTCCGCTAGCATGTCTCCAGTCCACATAGTTCAGCTGGATCTGGACGAAGTCCCAATGGTACTGGTCGTGATAGGCCATCATTTCATCAAAACCCTCGGCGCTTCCGTGGAACGAGAAGCCAAGATTGCGGATGCGTCCGGCCTTGCGCTCCTCCATAAGGAAGTCCATGATGCCGTTGTCTACGAACCTCTGTCTGAATCCTGCTCCGTTAGCCAGTGAGTGCAGGAGATAATAGTCAATATACTCTGTCTGGAGGTTCTCCAGCGACTTGCGGTACATCTCGATCGAATTCTCTCTTGAGGCGTTGCTGAAGTTGGAGAGTTTGGTCGCGATGAAATACTTGTCGCGCGGATATCTCTTCAGAGACTTTCCTGTCGCTGACTCGCTCTGTCCCTGCAGATATACCGGAGCCGTGTCGAAATAGTTGACGCCATGTTCGATAGCGTAGTCGATAAGTCTGTCGATGGTTTCCTGGTCGCAGACATCCTTTCCGTTCTCATCCTTCTTCATCGGCCAGCGCATGCAGCCGTAGCCGAGGATGCTTACCTTGTCTCCGTTACCGTTATTTGTCCTGTATGTCATCTCTCCGGAGCCCTCCGTTCCGCCAGCCCCTTTTGTCGTCATTCCGAGCGAAGCCGAGGAATCTCCCTTGCATCCTGTTATGAATCCCAGACCGCCCATAGCCATGGCGGCAGTTCCAGCGGTCTTCAGGAACTCTCTTCTGTCTATATTGTTGTTCTTCATGGCCTAGATGGTTTTATGTACTTCATGTCCTTCTACATGTATAGCCGTAAACGGTCTTGCAGGGCAGAGATTCTCACATGCTCCGCAGCCGATGCACCTCTCTTCGTTTACAACCGGAATCCTGAGGGACCTAGGATCATCCGGATTCTTCCTTACCATGCTGATGGCACCGGTAGGACAGTGCCTTGCACAGTTTCCGCAGCTGACTTCGTCTGTGTTGACCACACAGTTGTCAAGGCAGACGACGGCATGTCCTATCTGGATGGATGACTTCTCTTCAACAGTAATCGGCCTGATGGCGCCGGAAGGACATACGTCAGAGCATTTTGTACATTCCGGACGGCAGTATCCCCGTTCATATGACATCTCAGGCTGCATGAGGTTCAAGAGCGATGTAGATGGCCTCAATACCTGATTAGGGCAGACGCTAACGCACAGCTGGCATGCAGTACAATGGTTTGCAAAATTCTTTAAGCTGAGTGAACCTGCAGGTACGAGCGGAGTCTGCCTTTCAGGCTTTTCCGCATTAGATATTGCGGACAGTCCTCCATCTACCTTCATCTCCTGAGATTTAGCTACTGCTGCAGTGGTTGCTATGGCTGCTGATACCATGAACGCCCTCTTGCCGGTATCTACTCCTCCATTAGTGTCAGGGGTAGTGCCGGTAGCCTTCTTTCCATATCTGTATGCGAAATGTATTGCTCCATCCTTGCAAGTGTCGATGCAGTCCATGCACGCCACGCATCTGCTGTAGTCTATCTCGTGCTCCTTCATGTTTATGCATGAAGATTTGCACTGCTTTTCGCAGAGTCCGCAGTTGCGGCACTTGTCAGTATCAATCACAGGAGCGAAGATGCTGAATGCAGATATCCTGCCGAGTACGGATCCGACAGGGCAGATTGTGTTACACCATGTCCTGCCGTGTTTCCACGCCAGTACTCCGATGACGATCAATGTCAACGCAGCTACAGCGAAGGTCGCGCCTGACTTTATCCATACCTCAGTGCTGTAGAACGCATAACTTCCGGCCCTTTCAGCAATCCATGCGAAGAAGTTGTTCCCCCACTGATAGAGAGGTGCAAGAAGATTTGATGCTATGCGTCCGTAAGCGCTGTAGGGAGCGATAAGGGCCACAAAAGAATAGAATCCCAGGAACGAGGCAAGAATGAACACGGTCAGCATCACGTATCTGAGGACATTCTTTGCAGGAGAGTAACTGAAGCGGAAGCGGTTCTTCTTCTTTGTCTTTCCATGGATCCATGAAATGATGTCCTGCATCACTCCAAGTGGACAGATCACGGAGCAGTACACTCGTCCGAAAAGAAGAGTCAGGATAAGAAGCACTACCACAATACCGAAATTGGCGGCCAGAAGGGCAGGAAGGAACTGGACTTTCGCCATCCATCCGAGCCATGCATGGATCGTTCCCGTGAAATCCAGGAAGAGAAGCGTCACACCGATGAAGAAGGCTGACGCCAGAATGATTCTGATTTTTCGTAGCATATGATAAGGTTGTTTATATCGTACACAGATGCAAATATACATAAAAAAGAGTCTTCTGATGAAAGACTCTTTTACAAATCATGTCAGTTTTGATACATTTAACCGGCTTCCTCTTCGGACAGAACACGTATCTTGTTTGCCACGACCTCGTAAAGAAGTTTTTCAACTCCTTCCGAGTTCGTGTATCTGAACGTTCTGAGACGTCCGGTGACATGTATCGGGGTACCTTTGGCTATAGTGCCCAGATCCGGCATGTCTCTTCCTTCCCAGGCCGTGATCTGGTGCCATGTGGTTTCGTTCACGGCACCTCCGTCACGGGTCTTGTAAAGGTACTCTGTCACTAATGAGAAATTGGCAACCATGCTGTCTCCG
Organism: Candidatus Cryptobacteroides sp.; assembly: GCA_045586745.1. GTDB lineage: Bacteria > Bacteroidota > Bacteroidia > Bacteroidales > UBA932 > Cryptobacteroides. The sequence goes on along the minus strand of JAZNAW010000103.1, from coordinate 3,077 downwards.
ATGATATTGGTCCGGACGGTTCCTACCCGGCCCTGGAGTTCGATCCTGTTGATGTGATTCATAAGATACTCCTCTCTTTTGTTTGTTAACTGTTTTCTTCCCACATCTTATGCGCACTCGATATGTTGGTGTCAAAGTAAAGCGAAATAAACGGATTAATCTAAATTTTCGAACAGATGTAAAAAATGTTTTTCCGTTTTTTATTGTCATGTCTGTTTTCTTTTGATGCAAAGATTTATTTTAGGATCATAAAATATATTTTGTTTTCCGCAGGATGATAAAAAAAAGAAAAACATTTGATAAGAAACGGAAAAACAATCTTCCGGCTATTTGAGATTTAATGGCAGCGACTGATATTTGCCCCTATTAAAGGAGGTTGCAAATGGAATACAAGAAGTATGAGAGACATATCCCGGTGTGTCTGGAATGCGGTGACAGGATCAGATATGGCCGTACTGACAAGAAGTTCTGCTGCGAAGAATGCAAGACGAAGAACTACAATGAACGCGTCAGAAAGAGCAGGATGTTCAAGAGGAGGGTGTTGAATTCCCTGTCGCGCAATCATGAGATACTGGAAAGACTGATGAGGGCGGATGTGGATTCAATCGACCTGCTGTCGCTCTCTTCCATGGGTTTTGTCCCTTCCCTTATGACTTCCTTCCGCAAGTGCGGCAAGCATGACGAGTGCATTTGCTTTGATATCAGATATATCATAACAGGTACACGCATATATTCCATATCGAAAATAGAAAACTTTGACTAACTTTGCGGACCGGTATGGAATTATCATAAACAACATAAAGGAAATGAAGAAATTACTTATTGCAGGCGCAGCGCTTGCACTTATCACAGGATGCACTATGAAGAATCCGCTTCTTATGGAGTCTTCCGCACCATTCGGAGCTCCGGAGTTCGACAAGATCGAAAACAAACACTATCTCCCGGCATTTGAGGCTGGTATTGCAGAGGCAAAGGCTGAAATCGATGCAATCATCGCAAACGAGGAGGAACCTACATTCGAGAATACAATCGAGGCCATGGAATATGCCGGCGGCACTCTCAACAATGTGGCAAATATCTTCTATGCTCTTATGGAGGCCAATACAAACGAGACGATGCAGGCTATTGCAGAGCAGATTTCCCCTATGCTTACCGAATACTCGATGTATGTGTCACTCAATGCGGATCTTTTTGACAGAGTCAAGGCTGTATACGAGAAGAGGAACGAACTTGGTCTTGCACAGGATCAGATGAAGCTTCTCGAGGATAACTACAAGAGTTTCGTGCGTGGCGGTGCCAATCTTTCCGATGAGGACAAGAAACTTTACAGCAAGTGGTCTGAGGAACTTTCTCTTGCAACTCTCCAGTTCAGCAAGAATGTTCTTGCAGCGACAAATGCATATGTGCTCAACATCACTGATGAGGCTGACCTCGCAGGTCTCCCTGAATTCGTAAGGACCATGGCTGCGGAGACAGCTGCCGAGAAGGGTCTTGAAGGATGGGCTTTCACTCTTGATGCTCCAAGCTACAGCCCTTTCCTCAAGTACAGCGCGAACCGTGAGCTCCGCAGACAGATATGGACTGCATACAACACAAGAGCTATCGGAGGTGAGTTCGACAATACTGAGGTTGTAAAGAAGATAGTCGACCTCAGGATCAAGATATCGAATATCCTCGGTTATGAGACTTACGCTGACTATGCTCTTGAAGAGAGGATGGCAAAGACCAAGGCTACGGTGATGGACTTCATCATGAACCTTCTCGAGCCTTCGCTTGAATTTGCAAGAAAGGACGTTGCAGACGTGTTCGCATATGCAAAGAAGAACGGTTTTGAGGGTGACAGACTTGAGTCATGGGACTTCAGCTACTGGTCAGAGCGTTATCAGGAGGCAGAGTACTCTCTCAGCGCAGAGGAACTGAAGCCTTATTTCCAGCTTGAAAGCTGCATCGATGCAGTTCTTGGCCTTGCAAGCCGTCTCTATGGCATATCATTCACTGAACTTGACAATGTACCGGTATACCATGAGGACGTGAAGGTATATGAGGTCAAGGATGCTGACGGCAGCCACCTCGCCCTCTTCTATGCTGATTTCTTCCCTCGCGCAAGCAAGAGAGGCGGTGCATGGATGACCTCATTCCGCGACCAGAGCATAAAGGACGGCGTGGAGTACAGACCGTTCATTACTACAGTGATGAACTTCACCAAGCCTACAGCTGATGCTCCGGCGCTCATCACTCACGATGAACTTACAACCTTCCTCCATGAATTCGGTCATGCTCTCCACGGAATGTTTGCAGAAGGACGCTATCCGTCACTTACCGGAACAAGCGTAAGCCGCGACTTCGTGGAGCTTCCTTCTCAGATCATGGAGAACTGGGCGTTCGAACCTGAGTATCTCAATTCATTCGCCAAGCACTACCAGACAGGCGAGCCGATTCCATCCGAGCTTATCGAAAAGATCGTTGCTGCAAAGAACTACCTCGCAGGTTATGCCCAGGTACGTCAGCTCCACTACGGATTGCTCGACATGTCATGGCATACTCTTACAGAACTTCCTGCGGAAAGCACTATAGAGTTCGAGTCAAAGGCTCTTGCTCCATATGCAGTGATGCCTGCTGTTGAAGGAACTGCATTCTCAGGTTCATTCTCGCATATCTTCTCAGGCGGATATTCTGCAGGGTATTACTCTTACAAGTGGGCGGAGGTTCTTGAGGCTGACGCATTCTCCCTCTTCAAGGAGCAGGGCATCTTCAATACGGATGTTGCCGCTTCATTCCGTGAGAACATCCTTTCGAAGGGTGGTTCCGAGGATGAAGCCGTGATCTACCGCAACTTCCGCGGCCACGATCCGCAGCCGGAAGCCCTCATGGAAAAACTCGGACTTACAAAGTAATCCAAGACGCAATAAGACAAAAAAAAGAAGCCCGCGGGCTTCTTTTTTTGTCTTATGCCACCTTTTCGTTAGGGTCTGCAGGTTGCTTGAACAAGAATATGAACATGATTCCTACCACAAGCGCGTAGCCGGCGAAGATATACCAAGGAGTGCTCCAGTCCGGAGTCGCGGCATTATATACAT
>JAZNAW010000102.1:0-5989 GCA_045586745.1 Candidatus Cryptobacteroides sp. | reverse complement strand
CAGTTTTGATTTCTGAGTATTTCCGACCGCACTCCATTTCACCATTCCTTCCGTAACTTCGAGTTGGTCGCCGTCGAATGTGAAAGATCTCTTCTCAAGTTCAGTCCACGGCGCGAATGTCTTGATTGCATCTGCATCAGCTGGCCATTCGTCGTAGACGTATCCGATGACTCCGGCGTTTCCGCTGAGCATTGTCATCGGTGCCGCCTTGGTAGCCTCGTCGCTGAATCTTGCGGAGAAAGCAAGATATTCCTGTTCCTGTCCCGCATCAATACCTCCGTCAAGCTCCTCCACGCAGCTCCCTGCGACAGTCAGAAGTACTGCCGTCATGAGCATGAATGAAATGAGACGTAATGTTGAAGTCTTGCCTGCCATTGCTCTAGTTGCCATTTGATCCACTCAGGTACAGGTCCTCGTTCTGTCCGTTCCAGTAGTTGAGGGTACATGTGCCTTCGATTATGTTGAACGGGTTGAAATACAGGCTGAGGATATATAGTTTGCCGACTGTTTCCGCCGGGTCTTTGATTTCTACGTAATCAAGGTCAGACAGACTGATGTCAATTGTCTTTGTAATTTCAGGACTACCTTCTGGTTGAGTCGTGATGCTGACAGTATATCCTGCGACATCTCCTAGAACAGGATCTGAAACCGTCATCGGACTGCATAATGCCGAGCCGAGATCCTTGCTGGTAAGGCTGAGTTCTGTTCCTGTCGGGTCGTCATAAATGACCAGAGACTGGTTGTCACCTCCATAAGTAACCTTGTCGCTTGCCCCAGTGCCCTTGGAAAGATCAATACTCACGCTGCTCTTGCTGGATACTGTGATTTCAGTGACTTTACCCCATTGTCTGGCGGTTTCCATCGTCATCGCACATACGTTTACTTTTACCCATGTAAGCAGGTGCTTGTAGTTCTGCGTTTCGAAATGATCGTTCCATGTTCCTTCAATGACATCCGCGAACATAAGGTCTTCACATCCGTTGATAGGATGGCTTACATGTATTCCATCGGTAGTGGACCAATCTGAAGCCGGATGGAATCCGACGCAGTATACTGTTGTGGCATCAGTCGGATATTTGATTTCTTCGCCTGGTTGGGAACTGCTGTCTCCGTTTTTGTCAAAATATGCATACGTCGCGGCCTCGCTGTTGAAGGTCATCGTCGTATGGCAAGGCAGGTTGGTTGCGGCATCTGCGGTAGGGTCATGAAGGAAACTGCCGACGGATCTGGAGAACCAGACCTCGGCTGTCAGCGGGTTTCCGGATGTCGGGGTGGTTCCTTCGTATGGATCAGCAACAGTCGTGCTTTTGCTGACTGCCCCTATTTCTCCTATACCGGCTTTCAGACCGATGTGATGGTAGTCATTTGTTTCCTCGAACCTGTCGCATGCAGCAAGCAGGGAGATCAAAGCTATGTATATGATTTTCCTTGTCATGTCTATTCCTCGATTTTACCGAATCCGACTCCTCCGGTCTTCCAGTCAGTTATGCTGGCAGATACAGCTATGTTGTTACCCATAAGGAAGGTCAGGCTTATTGTGAACTGTTTTCCCATGGTGCTTCCTGAAAAATACGAATCGGCTGCTGTCTTCAGGTCAATCGGTATTGTTACATTTCGTTTCGAACTTTTGATGTTGATGTGGTATTCAGGTGTCCTTATGATTTCCTGATTATCCTGTTCAAATGCAACCTCATCTTTTTCTGTTGCTGTGACAGGGGCACAAATCACATATGCTATATCCTGAGATGTCGTCTCCATTGTATATCCTCCGGTTCCAGGGAATACTTCATCAGGGTTGCTTCCTTTCCTGTAGAACGGAAGACTGCAGTCGTTGCTGAATTCTACATCGGCTGTGTTGAATGTCTTGTCAATATCAAAACTGATATGGTCTTTGCTTTCAATGCTGACTTCCTGAAGCGGCCCCCATGCCTCTGCTACGTCCTCGCTTTCCGCCCTTATCTCCAGCTTGATCCATGTCAGGAGATGTTCAAATTCAAGCTGAGGAGTTTGGGCTTGATATTCTCCAGTTGTGTGAGGGGCAAACATTACGTCGTGCGATCCGTTGAACTCGAATGAAACATGGGTATTGTTGTCTGTAAAGCTCCATCCTGACTGCGGATGCATGGCGATGAAATATACGGGCATGACATGATCCTTGTTGTAATATGCTCCATTGACAAGCTGTGATGATCCGCTCTGGAACTGTACATCGAGGTGTTTGCCGATGGTTCCGTCTGTCGTTCCGTCTGCCCCGCCTGAAGGGAATGAAACTTGGGTAGTTGATACGCATACCAAAGCGTCCAGCGGCTCTTGTTCGCTTGGGACAGTGCCTTCAAACGGGCTTCTGGTTTCAACGGTACCTGCAGAGAGGTATATGCTGCAGTTCTTGTCTGTCTCTACGGAATCCTGCTTCTGGCAGGCGGAGAGGAGACTTATCAGACATATTGAAGATATGATTATATGTTTCATCTTATTCGACATCTATCTGATGTTTGTATTCATTGATACTCCATTGTTCGATGCTGACATCTGCAATTATGTCCTCGTCAGCGTCACCGAGATTCAGTTTGTAGGTATATATGTGGCCAGGTTCCCATGAACCGCTGCCTATGATACCTGTTCCCGTTGTGGGTTCGGTACTGTTCCATGTGAAGCTTGTGCTGATGGTTATGTCATCCGTCGATTGTGGCAGAACCAGGTAGGGACCACCAAGGAGTGAATTCAGCTGAAGTCCGGCTCCTACAGTCTTGCCGATTTCTATGTTCATTAATCCCTTTGTGTCCGAAAGATTCCATCCCCCTGTAGGTAAATCAAATGTTCCGGTGTATTTCATATTGTCGAGACCGACGCTGTGGATGGCGGTGTTGCCATGTGCTTCTCCAAGCACGAAGTTCACCGCAGCGAAAGGATGCTTGAACTCAAGGGCTACCTTGCCTTTGTTGTCTTCCGTATACCTCTCTTCTTTCTCAAAGGCATAAATGAACTCCTTGATGTTTTCCTGACCGGTTTTATCCGACGGAATAGTGCATGAGAATTGCTGGTTTGCATAATCGACGCTTACATTACTTCCAGTCAGGTCGTAAGGCATAAAGGCGAAAAAGTCCAAAGCATAGGTTTGCGGCCAGTAGCGCTTGTAGTCGGCATTTTTGTCCGCATCGTAAAATACCCAGTTCTGAAACCAATATGACACTCTTTCAGGCTGCATGAAATGTAGTGACTTCGATCCGGAAATGTATGCTGTCACGCTGAAGTCACCCTTATTGTTCTGAATGATGTTGTTTTCATCGTACAGGAACGCTTTTGAAGGGACGGCCGAGGCAGAGAAGGACGGGGTGAACATGATTTCGTGTCCGCTGTCCATGCCGTCGGTTCCGTCTCCTGCCTTTGTGCAGGCAGTGGTCAGTGTGAGAAGAAATATTGCTGTTATAAGTATTTCAAATGGCGCTTTCATTTCGAGTGTGATGTTGTAACAATAGCAGTCTTGCAAAAATATGAAAAAATATCATTCATTCGACAAGCGGAGGGATAATTATTAAATATTTATATTTAATCCGCCACTAAGTAACAACTTTGTTGCACATTATGAAGATTAATGCTATTTTTGCCGTGATAAAAACGTAGCGGAAATGGATTCATCTTTTGTGTATGACAATCATGTGACCGGCAGGCATTTTGTCGGCAGGAAAACCGAATGTACCGTGCTTTCCAACCTTCTTGAGGCAGGGGAGAACGTATGTCTTTATGAAGCTCCGAGAGCCGGAAAGATGTCCCTGATCCAGCAGACTCTGTACAACATGAGAGCGGCGGGTAAGCCGTTCATCGTGGCATATGTGGATCTGTTGAGCGTGAGGACAAGGCGCGGTTTCCTGAAGAAGTTCGGTGGTGCCGTGATACGCGCGGCTTATTCGACCCCATCGGAATATGCTTCCGTGATCGAAACCCACCTTGCCGGAACCCATTTCGTGTTCGACAGAGCCCAGTTCGCATCCAAGGAGGATATCGTCTGCATGAACTGGGATGCCGATGACAATGATGTCTATATGATGACCCGTCTTCCGCAGAGGATAGCCGAGGAGAAAGGCGTTCCTTTCTATGTGGTTTTCAAGGACTTCCAGAATGTGATGTTTACCGACGATTTCGAGGTCGTGTTCAAGATGATGGAGAAGGTCTTTGCGGAAAGGGACCGTTCGGCTGCTCCGAAATCCGCCTTCATATTCTGCGGTTCCATGGTCAATGCCATGAAGTACATATTTGCCGAGAAGAAGTATTTCTATCGTCAGGTGAACCATCTCCCGTTGTCGCCTGTCGATGACAAGGATGCTGTCGAGCATGTTGTAAGGGGTTTCCGTTCGAGCGGAAAGGTGGTCGAGAAGGATCTTGTCCTCGGAGCATGCAAGCTTTTCCGTTCCGAAATGTGGTATATCAACCAGTTCTTCTCGATCTGTGATTCGATGTCGAAGGGATTCATCAATGAGGCGATCCTTATGGATGCTCTGAATGTCGTGATATCTGTTCATGAACCTCGCTTCAAGGTGCTTGTGAACGATCTTACCGACCATCAGCTGAGTCTGTTGAGGGCAGTTCTGGACGGTGTCGTGAAGTTCAGCGCTTCCGATGTGATAGAGAGATATGCACTGAATTCGTCGGCGAATGTACGAAGGGTGAAGGACGCCCTCCGCAAGAAGGAGATACTGACTTTCAATGACAAGGATGAACCTGTGATTCTCGATCCTCTCTTTGAGTATTGGGTGCGCAGATATTATTTCGAGATGCAATGATGGCAAGGAAGAAGATTACGGTTCTGACCGGTGCCGGAGTCAGCGCCGAGAGCGGAATCAGCACTTTCCGTGACAGCGACGGGTTGTGGGAGAACCATAATGTGGAGGATGTGGCTTCGATCGAAGGATGGTACAGGAATCCTTCGCTTGTCCTCGATTTCTACAATGCCCGCAGGGCGCAGCTCTTTACCGTGCGTCCCAATGCGGCCCATCTTGCAATCGCTTCCCTTGAGGAGGAATATGATGTGACGGTGGTGACCCAGAATGTTGACAATCTCCATGAAAGGGCGGGCAGCACAAGGATAATCCATCTCCATGGCGAGCTTACAAAAGTACGCCCTGAGAACTGTTGCAATGCCTCTGACGGATTCTCGGAGGAGACGGTCTTCGATATCGGACCGGATTCGATTCATGTGGGAGACAAGGCTCCGAACGGTGCCCAGCTCCGACCTCATATCGTGTGGTTCGGCGAGGCCGTTCCGAAGATCGATGCGGCCATAGACGCGGTCGAGGCTGCGGACATGGTCCTGATCGTCGGTACGTCGCTCCAGGTGTATCCTGCCGCAGGACTTTACCGTTATGCTAAGATGGGCGCTCCTATATATATAATCGACCCTAATGACGTGCCTGTCAGGGATTCGCGTATCACACATATCAAGGATGTGGCTACCAGAGGAATGGAAACATTTAAAAATCTCATTAAATCAGTAAATTAGGCTTGGAAATTAAATTTTTATGTCTATCTTTGCAGCCCTATAATGAAAAGGAGGTGATTTAGACATGATTATAGTTCCAGTAAAGGATGGTGAGAGCATCGAGAAGGCTCTTAAGAAGTTCAAGAGAAAATTCGAGAAGACAGGTGCAATCCGTGAGCTTCGCGCAAGAAAGAACTTTGTAAAGCCGTCAGTGAAGAAGAGAATGCAGATGCAGAAGGCTATCTACGTTCAGCACATGCAGCTTCAGGACGAGCAGTAATTTATAACAGAAGATTATTTACAGATTGTCAAGCCAAAGGAAAAGAGCTGTCATGAAACAGCCGCTTGCTGTCTAAAACTTTAAATTCATATTAAGTTTTTATGTACGCAATCGTAGACATTGCTGGCCAGCAGTTCAAGGTTGAAGCTGGTATGGAAATCTTCGTAAACCGCCTTGCGGATGAGAAGGGCGCTACAGTTGAGTTCAACAAGGTTCTTCTTGTTGACGAGGATGGC
>JAZNAW010000101.1:0-22220 GCA_045586745.1 Candidatus Cryptobacteroides sp. | reverse complement strand
CCGTACATCATGCCGTGAGATTCGGCATTGGCTTCATCCACGACATACAGGCCATAACGGTCGCAAAGCGAGTACCAGAGATTGTCGTCAGGATAGTGACATGTACGCACGGCGTTGATGTTTAGCTTCTTCATGATAAGGATATCCTGAATCATGTCGGCCTCTGTAACGATGTATCCCTTGTACGGATTCATCTCATGCCTGTTGGCTCCCTTTATAAGCACTGGCTGACCGTTGACAAGAAGCTGGCCGCCCTTTATGCATACATCCCTGAAACCTATCTCAATTGCTGTCTGTTCAGTCTGGCCGTTCTTGTCATGAACTGCCACTTCGAGGGTATAGAGCCAAGGGGTTTCCGCACTCCACTGACGTACTGCAGGCACCTGGACAGATGTCCTTACGACAGGCAGTCCTCTTTCCGAACGCTCCTTTGGAGTCACGGCAACGGTCTGGGAGGCTACCTCCTTTCCGAATGGGTCAAGCACTGTAAATTGAACGGACTTCACACCCTTGCTGACCTCAGTATAAAGCGAGGCCTCTCCGGAAGCGGATGCCACGACACGAAGATCCTCCAGCCTGTTCTTCTCACGTGAATATACATACACATCACGCGCTATGCCAGTAAATCTCCAGAAGTCCTGGTCCTCAAGGTATGTACCGTCACACCATCTGAAGATTTCAAGAGCTATCAGGTTCTCACCCTGCTTCACATATTTCGTGATATTGAAACGGGCCTCAAGCTTGCTATCCTCGCTGTAACCGACTTCCTTGCCATTGACCCATACGCGTACATTGGATATTGCGGAGCCTATGTGGAGGAAGATGTCCTTTCCGTTCCACTGCTCGTCCAGCACGAAAGTCCTTCTGTACTGTCCGGCATAGTTGTGCCACTCGGCAGGGATAGGAGGAGTGCTTGTATAATGACCGCTCCATGCATAACCCACATTGACATAGACAGGGTCACCGTAACCATTCATTTCCCAGAGTCCCGGCACAGGCATGGTATCCCAGGCTGAAGCATCGAAATCAGTCTTATAAAAGTCCATAGAACGGGAATCTATGGTCTCATACCAGCAGAAGTCCCAGGTTCCATTAAGGGTCTGTTTCAATCCGTCTGTCTCAAAGTGTGATGACATCGGCATCCTGTTCTTCTGGAGAACAAAAGGGTCCTGCCAGTCAGGAAGCGCATCCTTGGAAGCAGATGCGGCAAAAGCGGACATTCCCAGTGCGAAAGCACCGAAAATGATAGTAATAAATCTCTTTTTCATGGTTATCAGTTTAATGTCAAATATCATGGGTCTTAAATTATCTCCATATCATCGGATGGCAGCCATCCCTGACGCCCGTCGGCAAGCTCGATATTGCTCCAGCGTCCGACCTGATCGAGAAGGCGGACCTTTGCGCCTTCATGAAGGATGAAAAGGTCAGTGGACGATTCCGCCGAAGGCGAACTCTTCACAGACGCAACCGGACGCATCACCACAGCCTCGTCCGCACTCATGTAATCCTTCTTCTGCCATACGGAAAAACCGAGAGAGAACGAAGCGCACAGAAGCATGACGATTCCGACAAAGAATCCGGTCCTGCGTCCTGCTGCCGTAGGAGCAAGGACAAAGAGCAGCACCATCGCCAATGTCAGGGCAAGGAACACAAGGAAACAGACAGCCCATGCATCCGAATCCATTATATAGCATATGTCACGAGCCCATACCTTCAATATGAATTCAGGCACAGGGTCTATCCTGTCCTGGATTGTCGCGTTCATCAGGTCCAGATTGTATCTTGCATCATCATATGACGGGTCCAGCTTGAGCGCTCTCTCATAATAGAGGATTGCCTTCGGCACATTTCCATCCTTGAAGAAGGCGTCACCTGTATTGCAGTACAGCGCAGCCGACTCCAGTCCCATTCCTGAAATCATTTCATAATCCCTTACCGCATCTGCCCATCTGCCCTCCGCATATGCGGCATTGGCAGCATTCCATAACGAATCCACATATGAATCGTCCTGTGCAGACACAGCCGCAGGCATAAGCATCAGAAGCAGGAGCACGACGGCAGTAGCCTTTGATGCACTCTTCTTTCCTTTCATATTCGAATCTATTGACGATATCACATCCACCGCCTCCGCATAATGGGCAGCCATGGCATCATGTCCTGAGTCCGGAGCATATCTTGCGAATTCGCATGCATCCAGAATGCCTATGAATGTGTCGATATATTTTCCATCCACCTTTTCATCCTTGAGGGATTCTGCAATCCTGTCTCTTGAAAGTTCAGCAACCGGAATGTTCAGCTTATCGGAAATGAATCCCAGAAGAGCCTTATGAAGTTCCTCATAGAATGCAGTATGGAGGTCCTGCTTAAGGAACGTATCCGCAAGATGCAGACGCTTGAGGGCCATCTTTGTCGCCTTCCTGTTTCTGGTACCTGCGACATCTGCCCTTCTTGCAGCCATGCGGCGGAAGACAAGCCATGACACAACAGCAAGTACAAGAAGTACTGCCGACAGTATCCGGAAGACAACGGATCCCACCAGGAACTGACCTTTGGAAACAAGTCCCGGAGCCTTGGTGCTGATGAAACGGATATCGCTTCCCAATGTGCGGACATCCTTCTGCGACGGTCCGGCAATCACAACTCCACCAGCATCAGTTTCGCTGCCACGGGCAACGCTTACAGGAATAGGTGCAGTCTCAAGAGTCACATATCTGCCCTGATTCACATCATAATATGAATACTTTATAGGTTCGATGACAAAATCTCCATGACTGCGCGGAATGAACGGGAACTCATAGTACTTGCTTCCCGAAAGACCTCCCTTGTCCACCTTCTCTGAGATCTTTGTATCATACACCTCCATATCAGGCGGAAACTTGACCTTCGGTGCCTCAAGAAGCGATATGTTACCCTTACCGGATACAGTCACGAGAAGAGAGGCTGCCTCATGAGTCTTCAGACTGTCCCTGCTGAGCTTTGCAGAAATATCAAAAGAGCCTACTCCACCTCCGAATGATGCAGGTGCTCCTGCCGGAAGCGGCGACACATTTACAGTGACAGGGCCTGTCGTAACCTTCTTGCGAACAGTCCTGTAGTCATCAAAGAAACCGTCAAAGATGCTTGTACCGCCAGGTGAAACCCTGATATTGACAAGGCAGACCATCTCCGCAGGATCAATCCTGATCTCCCCCTGCTGCTGCGGTATTATGACGAACTTTCTCAAGAGGGCGGAGTTGTATATCTGGTCGTCGTAAACCTCCCTTGTGAACTCAATGTTTGTCGGAGCCTCGATCTCCTGGCTCCAGAACCCGTTGAATGTAGGGAACACCACATTCTCGAAACCGCCTATGTTCACTCTCTGATAGAGTTTCAAGGTCGCGATGATCGGCTCGCCTACCACAACCTTCGAGCGGCTCAATTCCATCTTCAGGAAGATGTCATTGTCCTGGATACCTGCACTGCGGGACTGCTGTGACTGTCCTGACCTCTGTGAGGACTGGGATTGAGAGGAAGATGAAGATGAAGCAGCACCTGCGGCAGCCACCTGTATGGATACCTTGGCAGAACGGATCTCCTTTCCATTCACCTTCGCTGTTGCCTCAGGAAGACTGAACTTTCCGGATGCTGTCGGACGAAGCACATATGTATATGTGCTCTGGACAGACTGGCTGCGCTTGCCGTTAATGAACTGTATGCTTGTGGAACGGCCTGACTGCGGTCCCCAAAGCACCTGGAAATCACTTCCCGATGACCACTGGAAATCAGACGGGTTCTTCTCTCCCTCAATAATGAATGTAACATTGAACTGCTCGTCCGCCGCCACCACATTCGGAGCCTCGACCTTGATTTCTGTCTGTCCGGAAGCGATGAAGGCAGATAAAGCGAACATTACTGTCATCAACAGTTTTCTCATATACTATTCTCCTCTTTTACCAATTCTTTTCCTTCTGTCTTGATTTCAGGACTTCGGCCTTCTGCTTGTTGACCTTGTCCTGAGTCTCCTTTTCCTTTGCCTGGATGGCCTGCAGCATCTGCTGGGCAGCCTGCGGACTTATCTTAGGCTGCTGACCCTGATTGTCCTGACTCTGATCCTGGTTCTGATTCTGGTCCTGGTTGTCGCCATTCTGGTCCTGGTTCTGATCCTGATTGTCATCATTCTGATCGTTCTGATCCTGGTTCTGATCATTCTGATTCTGATCATTGTTCTGATCGTTCTGATCCTGATTCTGGTTCTGATCCTGATTCTGCTGGTTCTGCTGATCCTCCAGCTTCTTCTTTGCGTAGATATAGTTCTCCTTCGCATCCAGATCCCCCGGATTCCTCAGGAGAGACTCCTTGAAGGCATTCACAGCGCCCTGCCAGTCCTGACGTGCGATGGCGACATCTCCAAGATTATAATAGTAGTCAGCCGCAGACGCGCTGGCTGGAGCAATCTCACTTACGGTCTCCATGACCTTCTGTGCCTGTTCGACATCTCCCTCACGATACAATGTATTCGCAAGATTATAGTTTGCCGCCAGAGAAAGAGAATCCTTGACCAGAGCCTTACGGTAATCTATTTCCGCCTCCCTCCAGTTCTCCTTCTTGAAATCACGGTTACCCTTGCGCACATCCCTCCTGTCCTCCTGCGCCCACGCCTGCTGCGTCAGCGCCAGCAACGACAGTGAAAGTACCAGTATATATCCTAACTTTTTCATATATTCTTCAAAAGATTCCTCGTCCCGACCTATCACCTGTTAAACAAATGCCTCTTCGACTTTCTGTCACCGACCAGCATATCCAGCACAAAGAAGAACAAGGCAATGCCAAGGAAATACATGAACTGCTCGTCAAACTCCTCGAACACTATCGAACTGAACTTCTCCTCCTCCATCCGCTTGATATTATCTATGATCGGATTCAGACCGAATTCGCTGTTTCCGGCACGCACATACACACCGTTTCCTGCCTGTGCCACATCCTGAAGTACTTTCTCGTCAAGCCTGGTCACAACGATCTCACCGTCCTTGTCCTTAAGAAGTTCACCATCCATCGGAATCGGCTTGCCCTCCGGAGAACCCACACCGATGGTGAACACCCTGACACCCAGTTCTGCCGCCTGCTTTGCAGCAGCAACAGGATCATCCTCATGGTTCTCACCATCCGTAATGACAATGATCGCACGACTCTTCTCACTCTGGGCGCTGAAACTGCGCATAGCGGTATTGACCGCATCTCCGATAGCCGTACCCTGGACAGGGACGGACTCGGTAGATATCGAATTCAGGAACATCTTGGCAGAAACATAGTCTGTAGTGATCGGAAGCTGCACAAACGAATTTCCTGCAAAGACAATAAGACCGATCCTGTCATCACGAAGTTTGTCCACCAGCCGGGATATCGCAAGTTTCGCCCTCTCCAGTCTGTTAGGAGAGTAATCCTCCGCCAGCATTGAGTTGGAGACGTCAAGGACTATCATGATCTCGGCACCCCTGGTCTCATGTTCCTTCAGCTTCGCTCCTATCTGAGGTCTGGAAAGACCTATCACAAAGAAGAAGAAGCCTATAGAGAACAATACCAGACGGACCCACACCTTACCCTTTGAGTAAGAAGGCATCAGCTGCGAGACGAGAGCCTCGTCTCCGAACTTCCTTACCTTCCGTCTCCGCATCTTCAGGACCAGAGCCTGGATCACAAAGAAGAACGGAATCAGAAGGAGAAGCAAAAGATATTGAGCCTGTGCAAAATTCAACATGGCAACCTCCTTATTACAAACCAGTTAAGCAAAAGTTCCAACATCAGTGCCAACAAGGCCAGAAGGGCATATGTACCGAACAGTTCCTTATATATCGGGAAGCTGTCTATAGTGGTACGTGCCTTCTCCATCTTGTTGATCTCACTATAGATTTCAGCCAGCTTGGTATTGTCCGTCGCCCTGAAATAACGTCCTCCAGTAGATTCTGCGATTTCCGAAAGCAAAGCCTCGTCTATCTCGACCTTGACATTCTGTATCTCCACTCCCCAAGGGGTCATCACAGGATACGGAGCCATGCCTTCCTTACCGACACCGATGGTATATACGCGCACGCCATATGTCTTTGCAATCTCGGCCGCCATCTGAGGAGATATCTCTCCCCTGTTGTTCACACCGTCGGTAAGAAGTATCACCACTCGGCTTTTCGCATCGGAGTCCTTCATCCTCGCCACTGCTGTGGCAAGGCCGTTTCCTATCGCCGTACCATCCTCGATTATATCGGTCTGGACTTCCTTCATCAGGTTTATCAGAGTGGCGCGGTCAGTTGTAAGAGGGCACTGTGTAAAGCTCTCACCGGCAAAGACAACGATTCCCATCCTGTCCGAAGGACGCTGGGAAATGAATTCTATCGCGATGTCCTTAGATGCGTTGATTCGGTCCGGAGTAAGGTCACGGGCAAGCATGGAAGTCGAGACATCCATTGCCAGAATAATGTCGATTCCCTCAGTATCTACCCTTTCCATCTGCTCGGAAGATCTTGGACGTGCAATAGCCACAACCACCATCGACAACGCAAATATCCTCAGTACAAAAGGGACGTGACGCATCACCGACATGAACGGGCTGCGTTTCAATGTCCATGGCACGGATGTAGATACCCTCAAATGCGGATGTCTCTCCGCCAGTTCAAGATATATATAATGCAACACCAGCAATGCCGGTATCACAAGAAGCCATAAAAGTCCCGGATATTCGAAATACATCACTCGGTTCCTCCATCTTTAGATACCTCGTCCCCACTCTGCGCTGCAGAATCGGCTTCAACTTCAGTCTGATATGTCTCCGTCACAAACCTCACAGC
This sequence comes from Candidatus Cryptobacteroides sp., assembly GCA_045586745.1. Classification (GTDB taxonomy): domain Bacteria; phylum Bacteroidota; class Bacteroidia; order Bacteroidales; family UBA932; genus Cryptobacteroides. The sequence goes on along the minus strand of JAZNAW010000101.1, from coordinate 15,405 downwards.
CAGCGGAAGTACCGAAGCATTGTCCTCATCCGAAGCGACATACTTGGCGAACTTCACGAAATCCGCTCGTTCGAACAGTTCCTGAACCTCGGAAAGAAGCTCCTTCGGAACATCCGAATCCTTCATGTCGGCAAGGATCTCGGCTGTAGTCATCTCCATGGCGGATACGCCGTATCTTGAAGAAATATATTCCCTCAAAGCATCGGTGACTCCGGAATAGAATGCCTTCTGCTTCTCCGGAGCCCACATCCTGCTGCCACGATACTTGTCAAGTTCACGCAATGCGACTATATGCGCAGGATCCTTACGGACATATGCTGGGTCATCCTTCCTCTTGTGCATGATAACAAGACAGACGGCAACAATCACGAGCACAGCAACGATCCAGAACACGACAAGCCAAGGAAGGATCTCGGCGAAAGTCACAGGATATCGGATCTGTCCCTTGATGTCATGCGGAACGAATGTAGCCGTATCCACCGGCATGGTCCTGACCTCCAGACGCATCGGATCGAACACAAGCGTATCGATCACTCCGTCATTTGAAAGCCTGCCGACCATAATCGGCGGAAGATCATATACACCTTCGTCAAACGATGTTATAAGGAGACTGCTCCTTATGTCAAGAAGCCTAGGCATGCCTTTCTTCCGGTTCTTTATCTTCACGGTATCCACTATCCAAGGACCCAAGGCCTGGACTCCACCCTTTTCATCGTTCTTCCATTCAGGCAAGGCGAAGCGTGTGCCTTCCTCAACCTGCCTGAGTTCGAATCCGTAGAGCAGCTGGTCAGCTATCAGTACGGAGTCCCTCTCCTGCAGAGGCTGAAGGAACACCCCGTTCATCGGGATGGACCTGCCTGCAGGAGCCCGCATCGAGTCCTTTACCGCAAGAGTATCAGCCTCCTGAGCCGCCAGAACCACGGAACTGAAAAGCAGAGCCAAATATATAAATGCCTTACGCATATCTACTATCTGTTTTTAAACAAGGTCATCAGTCCCTTGACATAATCGTCATCCAGGGCAATGCTGACCTTGTCCACATTATATTTCATGAAAAGACGGGATGAGGTCTGTTCCACATTACGGAACCACTCCTCATATGCCACCCTCATCTTCCTGTCAGAAGTGTTCACCCATGCCGACTGACCCGATTCCGAGTCCTTCACATGGACAAGACCCACATCCGGGATGCTCCTTTCACGAGGGTCATAGACCTCTATCACCGAAAGGTCATGTCTGTTTACCGCAACCTTCAGCGCCTCCTCATAACGGGGACTTCCGTCCTTGTTCACATCGATCATGTCCGAAAGAAGGAAGGCCGTGCATTTCTTCTTGATGGCATTGGTAAGATAGCGCAATGCCTCGGAAATGTCCGTTCCGTCGGTCGTCGGCTCGAATTCGATTATCTCACGTATGATATGAAGCAGATGGCTGCGTCCCTTTTTTGGCGGTATGAACTTCTCTACCTTATCACTGAAGAACAGGGCGCCGACCTTGTCATTGTTGATGATCGCAGAGAAGGACAGAACAGCCGCAATCTCGGCAAGCATGTCCTTCCTGCTGGCGCCGGCCGTACCGAAAAGACGCGAACGGCTGACATCCACAAGAAGCACGACGGTAAGCTCCCTCTCCTCCTCGAAGACCTTTACATACGGCGAACGCAGACGTGCGGTGACATTCCAGTCCATGTTACGCACATCGTCGCCATACTGGTACTCGCGCACTTCGCTGAACGCCATACCGCGACCCTTGAAGGCCGAATGATACTCGCCTGCGAAAATCTGATGCGACAGAGCCCTGGTCTTGATCTCTATCTTCCTCACCTTCTTCAGAAGGTCATTTGCCGACAAGGATGACATGACTATGGAACTTCTACTGCGTTGATGATTTCAGAGATGATCTGGTCCGTGGTCATGTTCTCGGCCTCTGCCTCGTATGTGAGTCCGATACGGTGGCGGAGCACCTCATAACATACTGCACGTACGTCTTCAGGAATCACATAACCTCTTCTCTTGATGAATGCATACGCCTTCGCTGCGGCTGCAAGCGAGATGCTTGCACGCGGCGAGGCGCCGTATGAGATCATGCCGGCAAGCTTTCCGAGATTATAATCCTTCGGCGTACGGGTAGCATACACGATGTCCACGATATATCTTTCGATCTTCTCGTCCATGTATACATCCTTCACCACCTCACGTGCCCTTACTATATCCTCCGGCTTGAGGACTGGGGTGGCCTTCGGGAACGAGCCGCTGTTGTTCATACGGATGATCAGACGCTCCTCCTCCTTCTTCGGATAGGAAACGACTACCTTGAGCATGAAACGGTCCAGCTGAGCCTCAGGAAGAGGATATGTACCCTCCTGCTCGATAGGGTTCTGTGTTGCCATCACAAGGAACGGTTCAGGAAGCTTGAAAGTCTCGTCACCGATAGTCACCTGACGCTCCTGCATCGCCTCGAGAAGGGCTGACTGGACTTTTGCAGGGGAACGGTTGATCTCATCGGCGAGAACGAAGTTTGCGAAGATCGGTCCCTTCTTGATCTGGAACTGTTCGCTCTTCTGGGAGTAGATAAGAGTACCGATCACATCGGCAGGAAGAAGGTCAGGAGTAAACTGGATACGGCTGAATTTTGAATCCACAGCCTGTGACAATGTATTGATAGCCAACGTCTTTGCAAGGCCCGGAACACCTTCAAGAAGGATATGTCCGTTGGCAAGAAGACCGATGAGAAGGTTCTCCACGAGATGCTTCTGTCCTACGATGACCTTGTTCATCTCCATCGTCAGTATGTCCACAAAAGAACTCTCTTTCTGGATGCGGTCGTTCAATTCTTTGATGTTTATGCTCTCCATAAATATGTTTTTTGATATTTTTGCATTTTAAAACCTACAAAGTTACTCAATTATTTTGATATGCGATACAAAATCAGGCTCTCATACGACGGCAGCGCATTCTGCGGCTGGCAGATCCAGAACAACGCCAGGACCGTACAAGGCGAACTGGAAAACGCTCTGTCCACCCTGCTCGGAAACCGGATCCAGGTAACTGGCGCAGGTCGGACCGATTCGGATGTGAACGCAATCAATTATATCGCCCACTTCGAGACATCTGACGAAGTCAGCTTCGAAGCGGCACATCTTTGCTACAAATTAAATGCCATGCTGCCTCGCGAGATAGCCGTGCATGAAGTAAGCGGAACATCCGCTGACTTTCATGCACGCTTTGACGCCAGGTCCCGCGAATATCATTACTTCATCCATTTCCGCAAGGACCCGTTCTGCGAAAGATATTCATACAGGATGCGTTATCCACTAGATATCGACAAGATGAACGAGGCTGCCGCCCACCTGTCGGGAGAGCATGATTTCAGCTGTTTCGAAAAGGTCGGGGGCAACAACGCCACATCCATATGCACCGTCACGGAGGCAGGTTGGACCACATACCGTCCGACCCATGCGGACATGATGGGATTCCCGTGCGAAGAAGGTGACTATATCGTGTTCCGGATCCGTGCGAACCGCTTTCTCCGCAACATGGTAAGAGCCATCGTAGGTTCCCTCATAGAGGTCGGCAGAGGCAAGAAAGAACCGTCATGGATAGCGGAACTCATCGAATCCGGCAGCAGGTCCGATGCGGGATCTTCAGTACCGGGAAAGGCCCTTTTCTTCAGCGGTGCGGAATATTCTGAATGAATTTCAAAAAAAAATCAATAACTTTACGACACATAATCATTAACACAGATTTCCATGAAAAAGTTTATCCTTTTGTGCGCCGTCGCTCTCTTAGGTGCTGCATCACATGCACAGGAGCCGGTTACATTCACCGCCGCACAGGACCATCAGAACATGCTCGACCAGCTCGGCATCAAATCGATCAGACGTGGTTTTGACGCGGACCAGAAAAGCGAATTCGCAGCAAACTATGACGAGAGCAAGGCAAATCCTTTCCCTGTCATCCCTGATCTGCTTACCACGAATGCTGGCAAGCGCGTAAAGAACGCAAAGCAATGGTGGGAGGTACGAAGGCCTGAAATCGTCGAAGGTTTTGAAAGCGAGGTCTACGGAAAGGTTCCGGAAAACGTACCTGATGTGACATGGACAGTTGTCGCACAGGAGATTGAGACAGTAGGAATGATCCGTGCCAAGGCAAAGCAGCTTGTAGGTCATGTCGACAACTCGGCATGTCCGTCTATCAACGTCGACATCAAGATGGTTGTCGTTACCCCTGCAGATGCGAAGGGACCGGTTCCGCTTCTCATGATGTTCGGTGCGGCAAACCTTCCTAACCCTGTGAAGCCTGGGGCAGCTGACATGGAAATAATAAACAAGACACTCCGCAGCCTGCTGGAAAGCGATCCTCGCACAGCGGAACTCATGAAGAAATATCCTGCATGGCAGCCTTTCGAACCTGCGAATCCTTTTGCAATGTTCAGCCGTATGGGACAGCGCGCTCCCGGTCAGGATCCGCCATCAAACGAGCAGCTCCTCGCAGCAGGATGGGGTTATGCAATGATAGACCCAAGCAGCATCCAGGCTGACAACGGTGCAGGACTTACCCGCGGCATCATCGGTCTCGTGAACAAGGGACAGCCTCGCAAACCGGACGACTGGGGTTCGCTCCGCGCATGGGCATGGGGTGCAGCAAGGGGACTGGACTATCTTGAAACCGACCCTGACGTAGACGCGAAGCATGTAGGAATCGAAGGCGTGTCAAGATACGGAAAGGCGGCCCTTGTGACCCTCGCATTCGAAGACCGTTTTGCAATGGGACTCATCGGCTCGTCCGGAAAGGGCGGAGCAGCCCTTCACCGCCGCATCTTCGGAGAAGGACTTGAGAACCTCACAAGTTCAGGCGAATACCACTGGATGGCAGGAAACTACATCAAATATGCTTCAATCGAGTCAAAGACCGGCGCATGGACAGCGGACATGCTTCCTGTGGATTCCCACCAGCTCATAGCCCTCTGTGCTCCGCGTCTGGTATTCATCAGCTACGGTATTCCTGAACAGGGAGACGCTCTCTGGCTGGACCAGTACGGAAGCTGGCAGGCCACCGTTGCCGCAGGAGAGGCATTCAAGCTTCTTGGAGCCAAGGACCTCGGACGTTCCAACGACTACCGTAACGAGCCTATGCCTGCAGTCAACGAAGACGTCCTCGAAGGAGAACTTGCATGGAGGCAGCATGACGGAGGTCATACAGACGGTCCTAACATGAAGCACTTCATCAAGTGGGCAAGCGAAAAGATCGGATACGTTTATCAAAGATAAATTTCGTAATCAGCCATTTTTTGCGTACTTTTGCACGAATATGCGAAAGTACGCTTAAACTTTTTATTTAAAGTAAGTTATAACTATGATTTTCAATCTTTTACAGGCAGGAGAGGCGGAACTCCTCGAGACCGGAGTACAGACAGTGGCACAAGAGAAGACGCTTAACCTCATCGACATGGCATTATCGGGAGGATGGCTTATGATCGTCCTTCTCATTCTCTCGGTCATGGCAATCTACATCTTCGGAAACAAATGGTGGATGATACGCAAGGCAGGAAAGATCGACAAGAACTTCATGAACGACATCCATGACTTCATCCATGACGGAAAGATCAAGTCGGCGATCGAGTTATGCCAGAAATATGATTCACCGGTAGCAAGACTCGTAGAGAAGGGTATCGAAAGAATAGGACGTCCTCTTCAGGACATCCAGACAGCCGTGGAGAATATGGGAAATGTCGAGGTTGCAAGGCTTGAAAAAGGTCTCCCTATGCTTGCGACAATCGCCGGAGGCGCACCTATGATCGGTTTCCTCGGTACAGTGTCAGGTATGATACAGGCATTCTTCAGAATGTCGACAGCCGGCAACAACATCGACATCACTCTCCTTTCAGGAGGCATCTACGAAGCGATGGTCACTACTGTCGGCGGACTTTTTGTAGGTATCATCGCATACTTCGGATACAACTTCCTGACATCACAGATTTCCAATCTTGTATTCAAGATGGAAAGCACCACTATCGAGTTCATCGACATGCTCCATGAACCCGCTGACAGATAAATGAGACTGACATGGCAATCAAAAGGACAACAAGAGTGGATTCAGGATTCTCGATGTCGTCGATGACGGACATCGTGTTCCTGCTTCTCATCTTCTTCCTGGTGACATCGACCCTCATCAACCCGAATGCACTCAAGCTTCTGCTCCCTAAGAGCACCGGACAGATTTCGGCAAAGGCTACCGTGAGCGTATCGATCAAGCACTGGCATGACACCGATACATTCTCGTACCATATCAACGGCGATGAGACTCCGTTAAGGTTCGACAGGATAGAGGACGAACTGATAGAGCTCCTCCAGACCGAAGAGGATCCTACATTCTCGATCTATGCGGACGAGACTGTTCCGATCAAGGAGGTTGTGGCGGTGATGAACATAGCGAAGAGGAATCATTATAAAGTCATAATGGCTACGTCTCCGGAATAATCCGGACTATGAAGAGATGAGATATCTACAGGAAAGGGAAAGGCAGGAAAGAAGGTCAAGGACGACGGGAATCGCCCTTACGGCCGTTCTGCATGCAGGCCTGACCGGATGTCTTTTCGTTACCGGATTCACATATCTTGACCCTCCCCCTCCGGAAAAGGAGATGATTCTTATAGAATTCGAGGATCCGCAGATCGAAAAGCCGCGACAGATATGGAACGGCACCAGACCGCAGGCAGTAAATCCAGACCCGACACAGCCTATAAACCTGGTCCAGCAGTCAGAGGCTCCTAATGAAGGGACGAAGAGCAATGAGGCGCCGGAAGCACAGGTCGACGACTTCGGAGATGTGGAAATCAAGGATCCGGAACCGAAGAAGGAGATTGACAGGAGAGCCCTTTTCAGAGCAGCTGACAACAAGACACGGAAAGACACTCTGGCGGCACAGACAGCGCGCGAGGTCAGCGACGCCCTCAAGGCAGGGCATGCCCAGGGCAACACAAAGACCGGTGAGACATCGGGAGAACCGAATGCAAGACTTGCAGGAAGAAGCGTGAACGGCACTCTGCCAAGACCTTCATACAACGTACAGAAGTCAGGAAAGGTTGTAGTCTCCATATGGGTAGACAATTACGGACAGGTACAGAAGGCAGTCGCAGGAGCTGAAGGAACTACCGTAACTGACCAGAACCTCTGGCAGGCAGCACGAAAGGCAGCACTCGGAGCACACTTCAACATGAGCGCAGATGCACCTGCAATGCAGGAGGGAACAATAACTTACATATTCAACCTGAAATAGGTCCGACATTTGTCGGTAAGACAGACTGGCGTGAGCCAGAATATAATTAATCACATTAATGGCCGGGAAGGCATAAGAAAATGGAAGACAACAGAAGAGGCGGCAATGGCCGCAGGACAGAAGGCCGTAGAGAGTACGGTTCAGGCAACGGTGACAGACCACGCAGACCACGCATCGGCGCTAACAGACCGCGCAGATCATCCGGTGACAGCAACGAAGAGAGAAGATCCTTCGGAAACGGTGAAAGAAGGTCTTACGGCAACAGCGAAAGAAGAACGTATGGCAACGACAGACCGCGCAGGTCTTACTCTGACAACAACGGAGAAAGAAGGTCATACGGAGACAATCAGGAAAGAAGGTCATACGGCAACGGTGAAAGAAGAACGTATGGCAACGGTGAAAGAAGAACGTATGGCAACGGTGAAAGAAGAACGTATGGCAACGACAGACCACGCAGGTCTTATTCTGACAACAACGCAGAAAGAAGGTCATACGGCAACGGCGGAGAAAGAAGAAGCTTCGGCGACAGGTCAAGGAAACCTGGCGGAAACGGAGGATTCAGGAATTCCGCAAAGAAGAGCTACAACAGAAAGGATCTGAACTATTTCCGCAATGAGGAGGAGAGCGGAATCAACAGAATGATCAGCAGGAGGCCACAGGCAGAGGATCATGCATTCTCTGACAACGACATGGTAAAGGCACCTGTGAAGGAAGAGATCCGTCTCAACAAATACATCGCGAATTCGGGAGTCTGCTCTCGTCGTGAAGCTGACAACTTCATCCTCGCAGGAGTGGTTACAGTAAACGGAGAGGTGGTTACAGAACTTGGAACAAAGGTTAACATCTATACGGACGACATCCGTTTCAATGGAGAAAGGCTCAAGGGAGAGGAGAAGGTATATATCGTCATGAACAAGCCTAAGGGATATGTGACTACAGCAAGCGATCCACATGCAGACAAGACCGTAATGGATCTTCTTAAGGGATGTGGCACAAGAGTCTTCCCTGTGGGACGTCTCGACAAGAACACTACAGGCGTTCTCATGTTCACAAACGACGGTGAGATTGCAGAAAAGCTCACCCATCCTTCATACGACAAGAAGAAGATCTATCAGGTATCGCTCGACAACAGACTCAAGAGGGAGGATTACGAAAAGATCCTCAGCGGAGTGGAACTTTCAGACGGAGTGATTGCAGCTGACGAGCTCGAATACATCGAGGAGGACGACCACCGCAAGCTCGGCATAGAGATCCATTCAGGCAAGAACCGTATCGTAAGAAGGATCTTCGAATCCCTCGGTTATGAGGTAAAGGCCCTTGACCGCGTATACTTTGCAGGCCTGACAAAGAAGGGACTCAAGAGAGGCGAATGGAGATTCCTCACAGAGGGTGAGATCAACCTCCTCAGAATGGGAGCATATATTTAATCGTATGAGCGAACAGACCAAAAGACATAGAGCGGGATTTGTCAACATCATCGGTAATCCGAATGTGGGCAAATCCACTCTTATGAATGCCCTTGTGGGCGAAAAACTGTCCATCGTGACTGCAAAGGCCCAGACCACCAGACACAGGATCATGGGCATAGTCAACGGGGATGACTACCAGATCGTGTATTCCGACACTCCCGGCATCCTGAAGCCTAACTACAGGCTCCAGCAGAGCATGATGAACTTCGTTGACACAGCCATCGGTGATGCGGACATCATCCTTTATGTGACCGACACCATCGAGAAGGGCGACAAGAACGAAGAGTACATCGCCAAATTAAAGAAGATCGAATGTCCTGTGATTCTCGTGATCAACAAGATCGACATCAGCAGCCAGGAGCAGGTTCTGGAACTTATGGGATGGTGGAAGGAGCAGATTCCGAATGCGGTCATCTACCCGGCATCAGCCCAGGAGAAGTTCAACCTTGACAATATCTTCGACGCAATCGTCGCCAATCTTCCATATGCTCCGGCATGGTATGACAAGGATGTGTTCACGGACAAGAACCTTCGTTTCTTCGCTTCGGAGATCATAAGGGAAAAGATTTTCCTCAACTACAAGGAGGAGATTCCGTACAGCTGCGAAGTGGTGGTCGAGGAGTTCAAGGAAGGTGAGGAAAGGTATGACATAAGCGCTGTAATATATGTCATGCGTGATACCCAGAAGGGCATCATCATCGGAAAGGGAGGACAGTCGCTCAAGAAGACAGGCACACAGGCGAGAATCGACATGGAGGATTTCTTCCAGAAGAAGGTGTTCCTGCGTCTGTTCGTGAAGGTGGATCCTGACTGGAGGGAAAGCAAGAAGGAACTGAGAAGATTCGGCTACGAATATTAGAATGCGGAGAACCGCTAACCATACATACACGGAAAAACTATGAGTCTTGAAGAAATCGATCTTCCTGAAGAGGAAATCAACGATATCAACAACGAGGAACAGGAACTGGCGGAAGACGCCGCACCTACCGGCAAGTTTGAAAGACTGCTTGGGGAAGGGGGAAAGAAATACAGGCTTTCAGGCATGTTCAGGGAGTGGTACATCGACTACTCCTCTTATACCGTACTCTACAGGGCGGTACCTCATCTTATCGACGGACTGAAGCCTGTTCAGAGACGAGTCCTCCATGCCATGTGGAGAATGGACGACGGAAGCTACACAAAGGTGGCTAACATCGTCGGACAGGCGATGCAGTTCCATCCGCATGGTGACCAGTCAATCCTCGGCGCGCTCGTTTGGCTCGGACAGAGAAACTATCTCGTAGACTGTCAGGGTAACTGGGGTAACATCCTCACAGGAGACTCTAATGCGGCGCCGCGATACATCGAGGCACGCCTTAGCAAGTTCGGAAAGGAGGTTGTGTTCAATCCGAAGACCACCAACTGGATGACTTCATACGACGGAAGGAATCAGGAACCTGTAGAGCTTCCTGTCAAGTTCCCTATCCTTCTGGCACAGGGAACAGAAGGAATCGGTGCCGGTTTCGCATCCAAGATACTGCCTCATAACTTCAATGAACTCATTGACGCTTCCATTGCAATCCTTCAGGGAAAGGATTTCGAGATTTTCCCTGACTTCCTGACGGGAGGAGCGGCCGACTGCTCTAAATACAGCAGCAAGCGCAAGGGCGGAAAGATAAAGATCCGCGCAAAGATCGAGAAGATAGACAAGAACACTCTCGCCATTACGGAGGTTCCGTACAGCAAGACCACTCCAGTGGTGATCGAGACCATCCTTAAGGCCAAGGAGAGCGGAAAGATAAAGATCAAGAAGATCGATGACCTCACTACTGACAAAGTGAACATCGTCATCCATCTTCCTAACGATGTATCTCCGGACAAGACCATCGATGCACTTTATGCCTTTACGGCCTGTGAAGTCTCAATAACCCCTAACACATGCGTGATCCTCGACAACAAGCCTCAGGTGCTCAGCGTAAACGACATGCTCCGCTACAGTACCGGGCATACGAAGGAACTCCTCGGACAGGAACTTTCGATAAGGCTTGGAGAACTCGAGAACGAGTGGCACTACAACTCTCTTGAGAAGATATTCTTCGTGAACAAGGTCTACAAGATCCTCGAAGGAGACGCTCGGACATGGGAGGAACAACTTCAGGAAGTATACGACAAGATGCTCGAATTCCAGAAGTATCTCAAACGTCCTATCCTCATGGAAGATATCCACAAGCTTGTGGAGAAGCCGGTAAGGAAGATATCGAAGTTCGATACAAAGGCGGTTGACGAGAAGCTCAAGAGCATCGAGGCGGAGATGGAAGAGGTACAGAACCACCTTGACCACCTCAACGACTTTACTATCAGCTACTTCAAGAGCCTCAAGAAGAAGTATGGCAAGGCATACCCTCGTCTGACAGAACTCGTGGAATTCGAGAACATCGAGACTACAAGGGTTGTAAGCAACAATTCAAAGCTTTATGCGAACAAGGCGGAGGGATTCGTCGGCATCGCACTCAAGAAGGAGGACAATGCGGAATTCATCTGCGACTGTTCCGACCTTTCCGAGATAATCGTGATCCACAAGGACGGAAAATATCGTGTCACAAAGGTATCGGAGAAGGCATTCTTCGGAAAGGACATCATGTATGTAGGTATCTTTGACAGGAATGACCAGAGGACAATCTACAACGTAATATACCGCGAGGGCAAGACTTCGGTAAGCTATGCAAAGAGGTTTGCAGTTACCAGCGTGACACGCGACAAGGAATACGACATCACCCAGGGAACTCCAGGCTCGCAGATACTCTGGATTACAGTCAACCATAACGGAGAGGCGGAGACCGTAAAGATCTACTTCAAGCAGAGGGCGAAACTCAAGAAGTTCATCGACGAGTATGACTTCTCACAGCTTCTGATCAAGGGCCGTGCTTCAAGAGGTAACCTCGTGTCAAAGAACCCTATCCAGAAGATACAGCTGAAGTCGAAGGGTATCTCTACCATCGGAGGTAAGGACATCTGGTTCGACGAGGACATCCAGAGGCTCAACGAGGACGGAAGAGGTATCCACCTCGGCCAGTTCAACACCGGCGACCACATCCTGGTAATCTGCAAGGACGGTACATATTATACTACATCATTTGACCTGAGCAACAGGTATCAGGGTAATATTCTGAGGATAGAGAAGCTCGACACGAACAAAGTCTATTCTGTACTGTACTATGACAAGGCTGTGACTTCATTCTATGTGAAGAGATTTGCATTCGACGTCAGCGACAACACATCGGTAAGCTTCATTTCAGAAACCAAGGGTTCATACCTGGTGGAGGTCAGCGACGACCTTCATCCGCAGTTCGAGATCACATTCGGTGGCAAGAACGTGAACAGGGATCCGGAAACAGTGGATGCCGAGGAATTCATTGCAAAGAAGGGTCTTCAGGCGAAGGGTAAGAAGGTAAGTGCACTGGATGTGAAGTCCGTACGTTTCGTGGAACCGCTTCACAAGCCGGAGGATGATGTGAAGCCGGAAGAGTCGGAGGCGGAGAATCTCGCCGGAGAGATCGACAACAGCGACATCGAAGACCCTATAGACATCGAACTTGATGAGGCTACACAGCTTACGTTATTTTAGGTCATGATGATTTCATTGACAGGATTTATGGGATGCGGCAAGAGCAGCGTCGGGAGGGAACTCTCGAAACTGCTCTGCTGTCCTTTCATGGACCTTGATTCTGTCATTGAGTATAATGCCGGACGTACGATTCCGGAAATTTTCGCTTCTGATGGGGAGGCGGTTTTCCGCCAGATGGAGAAGGAGACGCTGAGGGAAGCAGTCGCACAGCCATCCTCTATTGTGCTGGCACTGGGTGGAGGTACCGTGATGACGAAGGAATGTGCGGAAATGGTGCATGAAAAGACTCTGTGCATCTATCTCCGGGCATCTGTGGACACTCTGGTCCGTAACCTGTCTGATGAGGCGGAAGGCCGTCCGATGCTTCATGGTGATCTCCAGAACAGAATCGAAGAACTGATGGCCCTGCGTTCCGCCATATACGAAAAGACCGCCCATATCGTCATTGACACGGACGGAAAGTCAATAGAGGCAATCGCCTCGGAAATTGCCGGTACTATTCTAAACTAATTCTTCGCGACCGCGAAGATCCTTTATACGCAACTGGGTGTTTGCTGTACCACGATAGTAGTTTTCCACAATCGAGTAGCACACATCTATCGGGTTGCCTGCCTTGATATGGTCGAAGAAATCCGCCATATTGAAGGCTATTGCAGAAATGTGATGGTACGGATGGGATTCCTGGATGAGTTCAAGCTTGAGGTGACCTCCTTCCGCACCTACCTTGCGTCCCATGCCGTTGTCATAAACATTCTCTGTAAGGAATACAGGAGCACTGTTTCCCGGACCGAAAGGCTGGAACTGCTTCAGGATACGAAGGAACTTCGGAGTTATCTGCGAGAAGTTGAGCTTTGCATCTATATCGACTACCGGAGTCTGCATTGCCGGGATTATGGTACCGGAAATCTTCTTCTCGATCCTTTCACAGAAGGCCGGGAGATTCTCTTCCTTCAGCGTAAGACCGGCGGCATAGAGATGGCCTCCGAAATTTTCCAGAAGGTCAGAACAGCTTTCGATCGCATCATAGAGGTCGAAACCGTGTACGCTTCGTGCTGAACCGGTCACCAGACCGCCCTGCGACATAGTGAAGACGATTGTCGGCTTGTAGAAAGCCTCGACCAGACGGGATGCCACGATACCGACAACTCCCTTATGCCACTGCGGATTATATACTATCGTAGCATTGCCGCTTGAGAGGCAGTTACCAGAACGGACCATGTCAAGAGCCTCCTGGGTGATGCGACGGTCAATGTTCTTTCTTTCGTTGTTATGCTCATTGATTTCCGTTCCGATACGTACAGCCTCGGCTGAATCCTGAGCTGTCAGAAGCTCCACAGCCATCCGTCCTGACTCCATTCGTCCTGCCGCATTGATTCGCGGACCGATCTTGAATACGATGTCGTCAATGGTGAGATGATTCGGCTCGAGACCGGAAAGCTGGATCATGGCAAGAAGGCCCTCACGCGGATTGACATTAAGCTGCTTGAGTCCGAAATGTGCAAGGATGCGGTTTTCGCCTGTCACTGATACAAGATCGGACGCTATACTTACCACAAGCAGGTCAAGAAGCGGAATCAATGTATCGAACGGAATATCATATCGCTGGGAATATGCCTGTACAAGCTTGAAGCCCACTCCACAGCCAGAAAGGTCATCAAAAGGATAACTGCAGTCCTCTCTCTTCGGGTCCAGTACGGCAACAGCCTTCGGCAGTTCGTTCTCGGGGAGATGGTGGTCACAGATTATCATGTCGATGCCCATTGACTGTGCATACTCGACCTTCTCATTGGCCTTGATGCCGCAGTCAAGCGTGATTATGAGTCCGACATTGTTCTCGGACGCCCAGTCGATGCCTTTGTATGACACGCCGTAACCTTCATCGTAACGCTCCGGGATATAGAAGTCTATCTGTCTTGTGAGGCGACGGAGAAATGAATACACAAGGGATACTGCAGTCGTTCCGTCTACATCATAGTCGCCATAGACCAGAATCTTTTCTCCGGAAACCACCGCTCTGCGCACCCTCTCGACAGCCTTGTCCATATCCTGCATCAGGAACGGATCGTGGAGGTCGTTCAGGTTCGGACGGAAGAAGGACCTGGCCTGCTCAAAGGTACGCACTCCCCTCTGTACCAGAAGTTCCGCAAGCACCGGATCCACTCCCAGTTCAGAAGAAAGCTGCCTGACGTTCTCTACATCAGCGCCTTCACGCAATTTCCATATCTTTTCGACTGCCATAGCATACAAAGATATGGATTTTTTTTCATTCCCGGCAGGACTTATAATTATTTTGCGTAAATTTGTACGATTTTGTGTAAATTCGAAAACCGGAATATTAACTATAAAGACATATACTTATGAGCATCATGGACCTCAATGAGCAGGAGCTTTTCAGAAGAGAATCGCTCGCTAAACTCAGAGAACTCGGAATCGAGCCTTACCCGGCACCACTCTTCCCTATCAACACATCTGCAGAGCAGATCAAGGCGGAGTTTGATGTGGAGAAAGGCAATTTCCAGGACGTTGTCCTTGCAGGTCGAATCATGTCCAGACGCATCATGGGAGCTGCTTCTTTCGGAGAGCTCCAGGATGAGACAGGCCGTATCCAGATCTATGTGAACCGTGACGAAATCTGCCCGGGCGAAGACAAGACAATGTACAATACCGTATGGAAGAAGCTCCTCGACATCGGTGACATCGTGGGTGTGAAGGGATTCGCATTCATCACCAAGACAGGTCAGCTTTCAGTACATGTGAAGGAGCTTACTCTCCTGAGCAAGTCGCTCCGCGTGCTTCCTATCGTGAAGGAGAAAGACGGCGAAGTATTCGACGCTTTCTCTGATCCTGAGCTCAAGTACAGACAGAGATATGTGGACCTGATCGTAAACCCACAGGTACGCGACACATTCATCAAGAGAAGCCAGATCGTGGCTACAATGCGTGAGTACTTCAACGAGGCAGGCTGCCTTGAGGTGGAGACCCCTATCCTTCAGAGCATCCCTGGCGGAGCGACTGCACGTCCGTTCATCACCCACCACAACGCCCTTGACATTCC
>JAZNAW010000100.1:0-3703 GCA_045586745.1 Candidatus Cryptobacteroides sp. | reverse complement strand
CCTAGCTTCGCTATTGCATCAGGGTTCAAAGGAACTATCTTCAGTATAATAAGTATTCCGGAATTTACTCTGATTTATGGAATGAACTATAACCCAATGACCGGCGGGCACGAACTGGCAGATGAGATATTTACCAATGTTCCTGTTGTGGATAATTTCAATCTTACAGGGGAAGTCTATATGCCGGAACTTTTCAAGGCCGCATCGGATCGATATGATATAGAAGCCGCATATATTGATCTTAAGGGTGTACATAAACATAAACAATATCTCCTGATTGAGAAGCAGCATATCTTAGATCTGATAGCAGCACATGAAAAAGAAAATGAGGGGCTTCCATATGAGTTTATGGTATATGGAAGTTTTATTGGAGATTGGTATCACTATTTCGGCAATATTCCAAGAGAGCCTTATCCTACGGAAGGATATCTTGTCTTCCTTTCATTGTCAGGTAATTACAATGAATATCTTAGGGATGCCATGCATTTTCAACAAATCAAGGAGTCAACTGACATGTCGGCAATATATCTTAGAGACAATATATATACAAACATAGTCGGAGGTGTTGGCATATTCGCCGCCCAAGCAAAACAGATACAGCAATGCGCCAATATAAAATCTGCCATCACAATGAGAGAATTCGAGAGATACGGAATAGACGGAGACGGAAACCATATATAGCAATGAACGACTGACAATATGAACCGTATATTTACTATACCAACTATTCTTATTTTTTTGATGTTTTTTCCTTCAGTCATCTGCGCTCAGGAATGGGAACGTCATGACACTTTAACAGCTGCGGTGAAGACCGACAGCCGGAGAGTGGCCGAGGCGCTGGGCAGGATGACTGCCAGCGTCGAAGGCGTGCGTCGGGTCATCTCGCCGCTTGGCGAGGGTGACCCGATACGCTGGGCGCAGGGGCTGCCGGGCGTGACGACAGGAGCGGACGGCACGACTGCGTTCTATGTGCGCGGAGGCAATATGGGCAATAACCTCATCACTCTGGACGGTGTGCCAGTCTATGGTTACTCGCATCTCTTGGGACTGACTACAATCATCCCTCAGGAGGCTATGTCTGAGACTTCTCTTTTGAAGGGCGGATTCGAGGGCAGCAGCTCCAATTTTACTGCAGGCCACCTGAAGATAACTACACGCGATCCTTCTCGCGAAAGTTTCCGTATGAGCGCTGCCCTAAACAATTTCCTCGCAAGTGTCAGCCTCGATACTCCTATAACCGAGAAGATGTCCTTCATGTTCTCCGGCAGGATATCTCCGCTTGCTTGGGAATATAAAGCTATTCAAGGTTTGCTTCCTGATCTTCTGGGCGGGTTCGACGATTTCGGTGCCGGAGTAGGAGATCTTTATGGCAAGTTCCGTTGGCAGACCGGAAAGCGCAGCGTGCTGAACGTGTCTTTCCTCAGCAGCATGGACGGTTACTCGTTCGGAACTGTTACCGAGGATGAAGGTGGAATCCGCCACCAGAATACGGAGAAGATGGGCTGGAACAATATGATAGGCTTTGTTAGCTGGCATATGGACGGTAACAGGTCCTTCATGGACTTCAGGGCTTCGGTGAACCGTTATACAAGCTCTCAGGAGCAGCACAAGTACTACAGAGGCGTGATGAATGACCTTACCCTCGAGTCGTCTCTGACCGAATACATGTTCAGCTTAGACAGGACCGAGTCTCTTTTCAGAGCGTTCAAGATGGACTACGGCGCGAAGCTGAGATACGCCCAGTTCGCTCCCGGACAGGTTGCTTCTATCAACAACGTATCCAATACCCTTCTCGGTACAGTCTATCTCCAGGGACGTTTTGATATAGAGGATAAACTGGCTCTGAGGGCAACTGCAAGAGGACACTATTATCGCAACTTCAAGGACAAGGCCGTCAAGGAAGGAAACGAGATAATCAAACCGGGAAGGTTCGATGTAGATGCCAGTGCATCGCTGGAGTGGAATATCTTCAAGTATCTTAGTCTCGAGGCAACGTTTGACAGGATGGTCCAGCACTACCACACTCTTGAAGGCCTCCCGGTAGGCTGGTCGCTTGACATGATAGTCCCATCAAGCAGGGAGATCGTTCCTGAGTCTGCCCTCCAGGGTAACCTCGGATTCAGCAGCGAGATAGGCAAGCATACTGTGTCAGCCGGAGGCTTCTACAAGCAGATGGATGATCTTGTATATTACAAGTATGCCCAGAGCCTCTTCAGCGGCGGTATGGCCAGCTGGGAGGAGGATGTAGACCTCGGCAAGGGTACCTCATACGGAGCCGAGTTGATGCATGAATATGTAGGCAAGGATCTTTATACAAGAGTGTCATATACATGGTCAAAGACCAACAGGTACGGCTTCACGAATGTCAACAAAGGTGGTGAGTTCCATGCAAGGTTCGACCGCAGGCATGTGCTTAACGCCGTGGCCCAATGGAAAGGCTTCAGCGCTGCTGTGAGTCTGCAGAGCGGCCACTGGGAGAACGGCGCTGCCGAGACATATCCTATGCATGTGCCTGGCGCGGAATGGACAGCAGATTACTTCTCGGGCGTGAACAACTACCACATGCCGACAGTCTTCCGCCTCGACCTCGGCTACATGTTCTCATTCGAGACCGGAAAGGTGAAGCACGACGTCAACGTCGGTCTCTGCAACGCCACCAACCACTTCAACCCGTTCATGCTCTACTTCGATGCTGCAACTGAAGGCTGGAAGATGATCGCCTTGCTGCCGATACTTCCGAATTTCAGCTGGAGGATAAGTTTTTAGATCAACTATATATTAAAATAATGAAGCGATTTAGAATGGGTGCATTTCTGCTTTTCTTGTCGTGTCTGATATGTAATGGACAGGATAGATTGCAGGAGTTGCTGGACAGATATGATTACAAGACTGCTATCATTGTGATTGACAGTCTTGCCACTGAAATAGGAACGGATAGTACTTCCATTGCTCAACATCGTGAGACAGTTATTGATCTGGCCCTTCAAAAGGCCAGATGTCTTCGCAGATTGTACCGTATGCAGGAATCTGTGGAGGTGCTGGCTGAGGTCTTGTATCTGGATCAGTTCAATATAGAACTGATGGCAGACTTGGCAGAATCCCATATGCAGGCAGGTAATACTCTGGAGGCATTCAATCTGTATGGAATTCTTACACAGATACAGCCGGATAACCCTTATTTCAAGATATGCCAGGCACGCATATTATATCGAGAGAAACAGTATGAGGAAAGTATAGCGGCATGCAAGGTTATTACAGCTCAGGATACGATTCCGGAGATCTTGTCCATGACCGCCGATGCGTACAGGAATCTCGGCAAAGCAGATTCGGCTCTGGTATATTATAACCATGTGCTTGCCAAGAGACCGGATCATGTTCCTACCATGAGCAAAAAGGCGGATATATTGTTGTCTGAAAGATATGGATCACCGATTTATCTGACATTGGATGATGTGCAGAGAATATACAGTGCCGACCTATCCTCCTTCCCTCATCTTGCAGTGCAACGTGATATTTTTGTATTCCAATGTAATGTAGGCTGTCGTATCGGTGACCTGTTGCGACTGAAAAAATGTGATGTCATCAATGGGGCAATCGAGTATATTCCAACAAAGACGATCAAGGAAAATGCTCGTACAGTTGTTGTGCCTTTGAATACGATTGCAAAAGAGATCGTCAATAGATATGCAGAAATGCCAGGGGA
>JAZNAW010000099.1:0-5714 GCA_045586745.1 Candidatus Cryptobacteroides sp. | reverse complement strand
GCAAGCGCACCACGCATTCTCATTGAAGCTCTATGTCGTAGAGGGGAAGCAGGAGAACTTCAGGATGTCCGCATCCACCATCTCCACACTGAAGGAGCGGCCCCATATACAGACCCTAAATTCGAAGGTGTGTTCTTCCATCAGGCCTTCTTTGTAGGAGCGAATGTCCGCAAGAGCGTTCAAGCCGGATATTCCGACTATATTCCGGTCTTCCTGAGCGAGACACAGAAGCTTTACCGTTGCGGAGCTCTCAGATGCGATGTCGCAATGATTCAGGTATGTCCTCCGGACAAACATGGATTCGTATCATTAGGCACATCAGTGGATGCCACGCTTGCTGCTATCGAATGTGCAAAGACAGTCATTGCAGTAGTCAACCCCAATGTACCTCGTGCATGGGGAGATGCAATGATCTCTCTGGATATGATCGATATCTTTGTAGAAGGAAACGATCCTCTCGAACCTGCTCATTTCAGCGAACCGAATGAGATCGAGACCGCCATAGGAAAGCATTGTGCCGCACTTATCGATGACGGTGCATGTCTCCAGATGGGTATCGGAGCCATTCCGAATGCAGTACTCGCCCAGCTCGGCAACCATAAGAACCTCGGTGTACATACTGAAATGTTTGCTGACGGAGTACTCGAACTTGTTGAAAAGGGAGTGATCAACGGAGCCAACAAAGTTACAGACAGAGGCAAGCTCGTATCCACATTCCTCATGGGATCTCAGAAATGCTACGATTTCATCGACGATAATCCTATGGTCGCAATGATGGATGTCGGATATACAAATGATCCATATGTCATTTCCCGCAATCCTAAGATGACTGCCATCAATTCTGCCCTTCAGATAGATCTGACAGGTCAGGTCTGTGCCGATTCGATCGGTCTGAAATTCTATTCCGGCGTAGGCGGACAGGTTGACTTCATATACGGTGCGTCACTGGCACCGCAGGGTAAGGCAATCATCGCAATGCCGTCAACGACAAACAAGGGAGGAAGCAAGATAGCACCAGTAATAATTGAAGGAGGCGGAGTCGTCACCACCAGACCGCATGTACACTATATCGTCACGGAGTATGGTGCAGTGGATCTCTACGGCAAGTCACTTCAGGAACGCGCCAAGCTCCTTATCAGCATTGCCCATCCTGACCACCGCGAATCCCTCGACAGAGCCGCCTTCGAACGATTCGGCGGTCACTACCACAGAGTAAACATCTAGAAGACAACTACCTGTATACAATCAATCCCCCTTCCGGGAGGAAAGCATTTACCTAAGTCTTTCGCTTTCCGATGGAAGGGGGATTGATTGTATTGCAGAGGCCTGCTTATTCAGCAGCGGCCTTGGCGCGGTTGCGGGCGGTGAGGGCGCGCTGGAATTCTCGGGCGTTCTTCAGATGCTCGCTGTATGTGACGGCAAAACGGTGAGTACCATCGAAAGAAGGACTGGCGCAGAAGAAGATGTATCCGTGCCTGTCAGGATTCAGTACAGCATCCAGGCATGCCTTTGGCGGCACATTGATAGGAGCCGGCGGCAGTCCCACATGCTTGTAGGTATTATATGGGGAATCCACCGTCAGATGCTTCTTAAGAATCCTGTCCAATGTGTAGTCAAAGCAGAAGGCTATGGTTGGATCAGCCTGCAGCTTCATCCCTTTCTTATAACGGTTAAGATACACTCCTGCGATCACAGGATACTCAAACTCCTTGAGGGTCTCACCGCTGACTATCGAAGCCATGATGGAAACCTGCATCTTTGACAGTCCCTGGGCCTTTGCCTTTGCCAGTCGGTCCTCTGTCCAGAAGGCGTCATATTCCTTCTTAAGACGGTCGAAGATCTCCTCCACTGTAGCAGTCCAATACATCTGATATGTATCAGGCAGAATCATGGCAAAGACATTTTCCGGTGTGAAGCCATAACCCTCAAGGAATTCAGCGGAATCAAGAGCCTGGGCTACGGAAGCCGAGTCAACCATCATCTGGGTGCTGACCTTCTTTGCAATACGTCCCTTGTTGCGCATGGTACCTGAAAGGACCAGATTCTGAGGAGTCTGCCAGCCGAACACAAGCATCCTGGCAACATATATACTTGTAGCTGTCGTATCTATAACATAGCGTCCTGGCTTCAGTCTGGATGCTGCATCGACTTCCTTGAAGGCTCTTTCAAGACTTTTCGGGCGTACCATGCCTGCCCTGGCCTGAAGCGAATCCGCAATCTGACCCAAGGTTGTCTCCGGACGCACATACAGCACATATTCTTCAGTAAAGTTAGGCTTCTTGTTATCGATATAATATCTGCCCAAAACAAAGGCTGCAACGCCGGCAAGCGCAACAAACAGCACCAGAATAATCTTAATCGCCTTCTTCATCATTTCCTCAATTTTATTATATCTCCCTCACGCGGAACATCAAACTCCGCCATACCGTTCATCTTATATAGATTCTTAAGTCTGACTCCATACCGCTGCGAAATGGACTGCATTGTCTCTCCGTCCTCAACGACATGCTTTTCCAGACCCTTGACAGCCTGCTTCTTCTTCGGCTTCAGATAGACCTCAGTACCAGGCTTCAGAGGGACATCCTTATCCAGATCGTTGAAACGCAGCAATTCTCGCAGGAACAGATTGTTTGCAGCTGCAATGTCCGCATAAGTCTCACCTTCGGAAGTCCTGACAAAAGGCACACCGTTTCTGCTATACACCTCTCTGGAAACGCTGAAATGGAAATCCTGCCTCCGATCCTGGCTCAAAGCCTCGACCTGTTCGATTTCGTTCGGAGACTTCGGCAGTTCCTTGCCCGGCTTCTCCTTCCTTGCAGCTTTTTCTTTTGCACGACGGCTCTTACGGTCAGATCCGGCAAAAGATGCAGGTTTTACATCATATTCATACAGTCTGTAATCCTCTATCAGCTTTATAAGCTTGGAAGGATAGGACGGATCCGTAGCATAGCCGGCCTTCTTAAGACCATTCGCCCATGACTTGTAATCAGTAATCTTGTAATCGAAGAGAAACTTATATCTGTCCCTGTAGCGGAGAAAGTCCGAATGGTCACGGTAGGACTGCTCCGGAGAAGGATACTTTCTGAAACATTCCCCCTTACGGTCATCATCATGGTACATCTTTCCGCCCTTCCAGTTGTTATGGCACTTTATTCCGAAATGATTGTTTCCCTTCACGGCAAGCTCGGAAAGGCCGTAACGTGACTCAAGAAGTCCCTGGGCAAGAGTGATGCTGGCAGGCACTCCGCTGCGGTACATCTCTTCGACCGCCAGAGTAGCGAACTGCTCTATGTATATTTCCTGAGGAGACTTTCCGTTCTTCGGTGCCGGAGATGCGGAAACCGAAAGACAAAGAAAAAGTGATATGATTAGTGTCATTGGCTTCATGATGCGAAGATAATAATAATTATTACAGAATCATCGCTCAAGATGACAGATATGGAAAACGTCGCCGTCATGGGCGAGGTCGGTGGATGAAAATATGGAGCGCAATTCGTCCAGATAAAAATCCACTGAAGGGAAACGGGATGAATAATGTCCCACTATCAACCGTCCCACTCCTGCATCGAGCGCCGTCTGCGCTGCCTGCAGCGTAGTGGAATGGAAGGTCTTTACCGCCATTTCCGACATATCGACAGGAAAAGTGGCCTCATGATAAAGGAGAGTGACTCCCTTTATCCATTCCGCAAGTTCCGGGAAAGGGGCTGTATCACTGCAATATGCATAGCTTCTAGGCTCATAAGGTCTATAAGCCACTTCTGCATTCGGGATCACGCAATCCTCGCGTACCACATCTTCTCCCCTCTTCAAGGCTCCGATCTCCGCAAGCGTAAGCCCATAACGGCTTATGGCATCCTTGCGGACATTGAAAGGCGGTATCTTCTCACGGATGATGAACCCGAAAGTCTCCACCCTATGATTCAGCGGAAAGGCAAGGAGTTCCACAGTCCTGTTTTCATAAACTACAGTCGGCTCAGACATCTCCAGTACGACATGATTTATTTCAAACTTGACTCCCTCGCCGAAGTTTTCCATAAAGAAATCCAGTATCCGGGCGAATTGCCTAGGAGCATATATGTCAAGCTTCGAGCTCCTGCCGAGCATTCCCATTGTGGACAGAAGTCCGAAAATTCCGAACAGATGATCGCCGTGAAGATGGCTAAGGCATATATGCTCTATCTTGAGGAAAGAAACCTTCGCCCTGCGGAGCGCTATCTGTGCACCCTCTCCACAATCAATCATAAACAAGCGCCCACGTACATCAAGTACCTGGGCGCTTGGATATCTTTCTGTAGTAGGCAGGGCCGAAGCCGTGCCCAATACATTCAGAGTGAAATTCATAAATTACTTGTTCTCGAGCTGGCTCTTGAGTGCTGCAAGTGCATCAAGGTCACCGAGAGTAGTCTTCTCGATGTTCGAGTTGATCTTCTTTACAGCCTTCTTTGTATTGTCAGCCTCGGCAGCTGCCTTCTGTGCTCTTTCCTCAACAGCAGCAGCGTAAGTCTTGGCATGTGAAAGTGCTACCTTCTTAGCACTTCTCTTGAGAGCGATGACCTTGAATGAGAGAGTCTCACCGGTAACAGGCATTGAACCATCCTCCTTGACGAGGTCTCTGTTGAAGCACTCACCCTCAACATCTTCCTCAAGTGCGATGACTGCAACCTTGTCAGCGATATTCTTAACCTTACCCTCAACTACAGTACCTACAGCATACTTAGCCTCAACCTCATCCCATGGGTTAGGGAGGAGCTGCTTGTGACCGAGTGAAAGCTTATGGTTCTCCTCGTCGAAGTCAAGGATAGTAACCTCGATAGTGTCACCAGCCGCTACGAGCTCTGACGGATGCTTGATCTTGTTCCAAGAAAGGTCGCTGATGTGTACGAGACCCTCGATTCCCTCCTCGAGTTCAGCGAATACGCCGAAGTTAGTGATATTGCGAACAGTTGCTGTGTGCTTTGAACCTACTGCATACTTCTCACGGATGTTCTCCCAAGGGTTTACAACGAGCTGCTTGAGACCAAGAGACATCTTCTTCTCCTCGCGGTCGAGAGTAAGGATCTGAGCCTCTACCTCGTCACCTGCCTTAAGGAAGTCTGAAGCGATGCGGAGTCTTGGTGACCATGACATCTCTGATACGTGGATAAGACCCTCTACACCTGGCTCGATCTCTACGAATGCGCCGTAGTCAGCGATGAGGACAACCTTACCCTTAACCTTGTCACCAACCTTGAGGTTTGCATCGAGTGCATCCCAAGGGTGCTGGCAGAGCTGCTTGAGACCGAGAGCGATCCTCTTCTTTGATTCATCGTAGTCGAGGATAACGACATTGATCTTCTGGTCGAGAGCGACAACCTCCTCAGGATGGTTGATACGTCCCCATGAAAGGTCTGTGATGTGGATGAGACCGTCAACGCCACCGAGGTCAACGAATACGCCGTAACCTGTGATGTTCTTGACAGTACCCTCGAGTACCTGACCCTTCTCGAGCTTACCGATGATCTCGCTCTTCTGCTGCTCGAGCTCAGCCTCGATAAGTGCCTTGTGTGAAACTACAACGTTGCGGAACTCCTGGTTGATCTTCACGATCTTGAAGTCCATAGTTGTGTCAACATACTGATCGTAGTCGCGGATAGGCTTGATGTCGATCTGTGAACCTGGGAGGAATGCCAAGTCGGAGGCCAAGCGGTCTTAGGAAGACAAGACTTTAGTGCAAC
>JAZNAW010000098.1:0-12249 GCA_045586745.1 Candidatus Cryptobacteroides sp. | reverse complement strand
GATCTGTCACCTTACCCTTCACGGTAACCTGCTGCGCCATTGCTGCGAAAGGCAGCATGAAGCTCAGCACGATAAGTCCTAAAGACTTTTTGAGGTTGATGTGTTTCATAAACATCTTTAGTTTGGTTAATAATTAGGTGTTAAAAAATTTTTGACAAACAAAATTACCTAGTTCGCCTCCAAACGGGCACCAAGAGTGAATCAGAGAAATATCAAAACGTCTTAATAAAAACATAAACATCTCATTCCTATTAACATTTGTCTCACACACCAAGAAACAGGGTATCTGAAGCATAAAATCCGTTGTATTTATAGGCAAACTTCCCTACTTTCGCATCAGAACCATAACTTAAAAAAGATGAAAAACACGATCCGCTTTGCGCTCTCATGTCTATTATTCACAATTGTCTCATTTATAGGAAACGCTGCACAGAGCCGTTTCATGGAGGTTAATAACCTGACATCAAGCCTTACCACCTCTTCTGTACAGGACGAGAGAGGATATATATGGATAGGTACAGAATATGGTCTGAACAGGTTTGACGGGATAGATATAACAGAATACTATCATGAAGAGCAGAAGGATAGCTCACTCATTGATAATCATATAAACACTTTATTCTGCGACAACAAGGGACGCCTTTGGATTGCGACCGCATCAGGAATGCAGGTATACGACTCTAAAAGTGATTCATTTATAACTGTGAAGTTCAACAGAGAAATCAGAAACCCGAATGTTTCAAATGTCATACAACTGGTATCAGGAAAAATATGGGTAATTGTTTTAGGACAAGGAATTTTTGAAGTCGATCCTGACACAATGACATCAGAGTACCTAGACAGCATAATGGACAAGTGCGGCACTCGTAATCTGACATATATACACGAAGACAGCATAGAAAGAGTATGGATAGGTACTATGGAAAAAGGAATTCTATGCCTTGACAGGAAACATGAAAGTATCAAACAATATACATTTGGCGAATCCATATTAAAACCGATCGGCATAATATCGGAAACCGAAAGAGGGATGATAATTGCCGCATATGCCGGTGGAGTCTGGATCTTTGATGAAGTTAAGGAGAAATTCAAGTCATTGAACAATCAGAATGATAAATACCTTCACATTCGGGATATCGTCCGGAATAATGAAGGAGAGTTGATCGCTGCTGCAGAACTTGACGGATTATGGAAGATTGATGAAAAGGCAGGAAAACTGACAAGGATGCCGATTTCCTTTCTTTCTGATACAGAGTACGGAAGAGCGGATATCGTGGATCTTATGAAAGACAAGGACGGAAATCTCTGGATAGGATGTTTACAGAGAGGTTATATAGTATCAAGATCTGACAGACAGAATATTCCTCCATTATTCATATATGTATTCGGAGCATGCCTGCTTATCTGCGCCATTACCCTGTGTATAAGGAGCTTGATTTACAAAAAACGTAAAGAGTCAGATGAAAGGAAGATTGACTACTATGTAAACATGGCACATGAAATTCGTTCGCCGATGATCATGATATTGAATCCTATCGAACGATTAATAAAAAATGAGGATGATCCTAAAACTTTACAAGCTTTGAAGACAGCCAAGAGAAACAGCATGCGTGTAATAAGGCTTATGAACAGTTTCCTTGATATAAGGAAGCTTGATAAAGGAGATTTGAGCTTGAATATCAGGGAAATAAATCTGGTCAACGTGATAAATGAGACACTTGAGACATTCGCATACGAAGGAGAAAAACGCAACATTGGCATAATCTTCGAATATCCATACGACAATATGGTATTCAGAGTTGATCCAGACCATATTGACACAATAGTATTCAATCTCGTAAGCACAGTAATGGCAAATGTAAATGATAGTGGAGAAGTCAAGGTGCTACTGACAATGAGTGAAGAATACGGGAATATAAGGATATCTGTAACAAGTTCCAGTTCTCATCCGTATAGGATTGACACAATCTCTGAAGTTGGTATGAATCTGAGCGGAAAACTTGCAGAACTGCAAAACGGAATAATTACAAAGGAAAAAAATGGTTACTCATTCACTTTGAATGCCCCAGGAATGCCATTGGATGGCACATTCGGAGAAAAATCAGAGAATATCGTAAGTAAAGGCATAACCGGTTCATCACTGCGATACAGACCCAAAAAAAAGTCAAGAGTAAAGAATGCGGAAAGAATCCTGATTATCGAGAATGACGAAGAAGTTAGGAACTATCTGGAAGAAGTGCTGTCACCAATATATAAAATCATCACTAAAATGGATGGAGAAAGCGGGTTGAGAACAGCAATTACGGAGACCCCCGATATGATAATTACGGATATAGAACCGACAGGTATGAGCGGACTGCAGATTGTAAAAAAGTTAAAGAACAATCCCAATACGACTCACATACCGATATTGATTCTTACATCCAGACATGATATTGATGAAGAACTCGAGATTCTGGAATATGGTGCCGATGCATATATAGTAAAACCATTTAACATAGACATCCTTGAAATCAGTATCGGCAACATATTAAAGAACAGACAGAGGATCAAAGGCAAATATTCCGGAGCCCATCAGGAAGACCGCATCAAGACAATCGAGGTGACCAGTAACAGTGATAAACTAATGATGCGTGTCATGGACGTTATCAACGCAAATCTGGACAACCCTGAGCTGAATGTCGAAATGCTTTCTTTTGAAGTCGGCTTAAGCAGGGCGCAGCTTCATAGGAAGATGAAGGAAATGACAGGTATATCAACAGGAGAATTCATACGCAACATACGCCTGAAGAAAGCAGCAGAACTTCTGGTGGAGAAGAAGGTGAATATTTCACAAGTTGCCTATATTGTCGGATTCGGTAGCCAGACACATTTCTCCACAGCATTCAGAAAGTTTTACGGGGTCTCCCCTACCGAATACATAAAGAACAAATGATCTTGGTTTATAAAAAAGGGATGCCGCAAATTGCGGCATCCCGATAGTATAAGATCGTTTCGGTAATGAATTACTTAGCGATGTAGTAACCAGGATTCTGGTATTTCTCCTTGTCTGCTGGTTCCATCTGCATAGCATCAAGCTGGCTCTGAGGAATTGGAGTCAGATAGTTATCAATCTTGATCATACGAGTACCTGTAGTAGCATTATGAGAAGTCTTAAGCTCAGAAATTGTATAAGTTTCTGATTTCTCAATCCACTTCTGGGTTCTTGTAAGGTCGAACCATCTTCTACCCTCACCGAAGTACTCACGCATCATCTCGTCAAGGAGGAAGTCGATTGTAATTTCCTTCGGAGTTGCATCAATCATCTGCTGGCTGAAGTCAGCTGAGTACTCCTGCTGGAGATTGTTCTTGAACTCCCACTTACCTGCACGTGCACGGATCACGTTGATAAGGTCGTATGCAGTCTTGCCAGCCTTAGTTGTAGCACCCTTGACTGCTGCCTCAGCAGCGATGAAGTAAAGGTCTGAGAACTTGTAGATGATGTAAGGACGAGTAGAGTTTGCATTCTGGTAACCCTGTCCCTCCGGTGCATTTGTGTCAGTTCTGTAAGGACCCTGCTTCCAAAGACCCGGATACATGTAACGGCTGATTGAATTGAGGTCCACTACCCAATGGTCATAATCAGGATGCTCACCAAGATCAAAACTATTCAAGTCAGGCTTATAAGTAACGCCTTCAATATCATGATTGTAGTATGCAAGGAACGGCTCGTTAAGACCGATATGATGTCCGTTAGGACCCTCTACCCACTCTACATCCTTGCCCATACGGTTCCAGTTAGTTGTATAAACCCATGAGAAAGTACCGTCCCAACGTGAGTCGATCTCAGTGTCACCGAATGTTGCAAGAGCCTCATGTGTAGGTGCAAGACGCTCCCAAGGACGACCGAGGAACTGGTCCTCTACACGGAATACTGGCGTAATCTTGTTACCATTGTTATCCTTTACAGTCACGTTAGGGTAGTTCCACTGGAGGAAGAAGAATACATAGTTAGGACCTGAACCCTGGAGGTCATTACCATAGGTACCACCATTGTACTGAGGAGACTTGTCGGTATGGTCTGCATAGAATACCTGCTCCTTATTGTAGTCGTTAGGACCAAGGTGAACCTTGTAGTATGAAGACTCGAGACCGAACGGACCTGGGTTATCGATTCCCTCTACTGCAAGATCATAAGCCTTCTGGAAGTAACCAGGAGCCTTCGATGCATCCTGAAGTCCTGTCTCAGCCTTTGGCTCCGGATATGTAGGGATACCGCCTGGATTCTCAAGCCACCATCCATAAGTAAGGTATGCACGTGAAAGGAGTATACGTACGGCTGTCTTTGTAATACCGCCGCCTACGCGTGGGTTGTCTCCGACCTTTGTTAATGCATACTCAAGGTCATTGAAAATAGCTGTATACACCTCAGGTACGGTATTACGTACTGAAGTACGGATAGCATTGACATTGAACTTAAGTTCACCTGAACCGAGATCGAGCGGAACACCACCGAATACACGTACCATGTTGAAGTAGTAGAATGCACGGAAGAACTTTGCCTCAGCGATGAGAGCTTCATCCATACCAGCTGCTGTAGCATTCTCGATGATACCGTTTGCAGTATTTACATAAGTAAAGTTCCACCATCCACGTCTTGGAGAGTTATCTGCAGTTACATATGAACCACCAGAGTGGTCACCAGTCATAAAACCACCCTGTGAGTATGTTGCCTCATCAGTACCTGAAGTAACGTCAGCCCAGATATAAGGGTCACCATACTGGTCACGAAGGTGTGAATACAAGGCGGCAAGTCCGCCTTCAACACCCGCTGGAGTTGAGAAATAGTCAGGGGTGAATACGGTCTTAGGATCCTCCTCAAGAACGAAGTTACAAGAAGCAAGCATCAGGAGAGCTGATCCTAAACCAAGTATTGTATTGAAAATTCTTTTCATATTCGTTTCTGTTTAGAATGTCAAGTTAACACCGAGGAGATAGTTACGTGTCATAGGAGTGTTCACACTATATGTAGACATACGACCACCTGATCTTCCGTTACCCTGATGGATAAGTCCTGTCTCGTTAGAGAACTCTGAGAAGAGTGTACCGATGTTCTGTGCAGTGAAGTATACTCTGAGGTTGTCGATACCGAACTTGCGGACAGCGTTGATCTTGTGGAATGAGTAACCGAGAGTTACAGTTCTGAGAGTAAGGAATGAACCATCGAAGTATCCCATGAGTGTATGATACTTAGGAGTATCTCCCGATGACATTGAGTTTGGACGCGGATACTTGGCGTTCTTGTTCTCTGGAGTCCAGTAGTCAACGTCTACCTGACCGCGACGACCGTTGAGGAGGTTGTCGTAATCTGTATGCATGCTTGATACGAAGATACCGCCTACCTGGAAGTCACCGATGAGGGTGAGGTCGAGGTTCTTCCATGATACCTTGGTATTGAAACCACCCATAAAGAGGGCCTCAGCGCTGATAGGAACCTGGTCTGAAGAGTTGATTGCACGCTTAGGTGTGCCATCCTCATTGTACTCACCATGGTACTTTACCTTGATCATACCGATGTTGGTATTGTAACCTGTAGCAGCATCATATTTACCTGGCTCAAGGATGTCGATATAAGGATCGCCTTCGTTCCAGAGTCCGTCATACTCATAGTTATAGAGAGCATTGAGAGGATAACCTACGAACCAGCGGTTTCCTACGTCCTGTGTACTTCCGTCAGCGAGCTCGACGAGCTTGTTACGGTTAGCATAGATGTTGAGACCGAGATCCCAGGTCCAGTCGCCCTTGCGGATGATTGTTCCGTTAAGCGAGAGCTCGATACCCTTGTTCTGAGTCTTACCGATGTTAGCTGTAGTTGAACCTACACCTGTTGATGCTGGAAGACCGAGGTTAAGGAGGATGTCGTGAGTCTTAACTGAGTAGTACTCGAATGTACCGCGGAGACGTCCTCTGAAGAATGAGAAGTCGAGACCGTAGTTCATTGTATTCGAGAACTCCCATCCAAGTTCAGCATTAGGAAGTTTTGATACATAGTAACCTGTAGCATACTCGTCGTTGAAGTTGTAAACCTTTGTTCCGAGAGAACCGAGAGTTGCATAAGGAGAGATTGACTGGTTTGAAGTCACACCGTAACCTACGCGGACCTTGAGTTCGTCGAGCCAGTTTCTTGTGCCCTGCATGAAGCTCTCCTTGTGGAGGTTCCAACCTACTGATACTGCAGGGTAAGTATGCCACTGATGACCTGGAGCAAGACGTGAAGAAGCGTCTGAACGTACTGCTACTGAGAGCATGTACTTGTCATCATAGCTGTACATCGCACGACCCATCCAAGAGATGAGACCGCTCTGTGAGTATGAACCCCTGTTTACTGTGATATCAGATGCAAGACATGCACCGATGTTATACCACTGGAACGCCTCGTTAGGGATATTCTGTCCGCTGAGAGACTGACCGTTTGAAGTACTCTGCTCTACTGAATAGAGACCTACTACATTAAGTCTGTGCTTCTTAGCGAATGTACGGTCGTAAGTAAGGAGATTCTCAACTGTCCAGTTGTAGTTCTCGCTGAATGACCATGACGCAGAGTTTGGCTGTGTAGGATTTGATGAGCCAACACCCATTCCGGTGAATGAACCGCCTCTTGAACGACGATAGTTGAGACCAACGCTTGCCTTGTAAGAGAGACCCTTGATGCCAGGGATGTTAACCTGGAGGTAACCTGTATTATAGGTAGCGATGTTGTTTGACTCGTTGTTGTAGACACCTGCATCAGTATACTCGTTGACATTTTCCTTGGTCCATACGAACCAGCCGTTATCTGATGGCATGTCGACAGTTCTACGGAGTTCTCCATTCTCATCGTAAGGGTTTACGAGTGGTGAATAAGTGAAAGGTACGCCTACCTGATTACCTGTATTTACAGTATAAGAGGTGTTGGTAGTGAAGCCTACGCGTACATACTCACCGATCTTCTGGTCGATGCTACCTGTGAGAGCAAGACGATCATAACCCTTGGTAGGAAGAACAGCCTCGTCGTTGTAGTAAGTGATACCGAAACGGTAGCTACCGCCCTTTGTACCACCGACAACGCTGAGCTCATAGTTCTGAGTGTAACCTGTACGGTAGATCATGTCCTGCCAGTCAGTATTTACATCATCAGACTCCATGATTGAGTTAGTATACCTTCCGGCCATCTTTCTCATCTGAACGAACTTCTCACCCTGCATTGTAGGAAGCTTGATGGCATCCTTGACAGCAGTATAGAAGTTGAAAGATACCTTAGGATCCTGACCTTCAACACCCTTGTAGGTTGTGATGATGATCACACCGTTCGCACCACGGGAACCGTAGATAGCTGTCGAAGCCGCATCCTTGAGGACATCGAGGCTCTTGATATCGTTGGTAGAGATATCAGAAAGGCTACCCATGAACGGAATACCGTCGAGGACGATGAGAGGGTCGTTCGATGCTGAGAGCGAACGGTCACCACGGATACGGATTGTCATCGATGCTCCTGGGTTTGATGATGAAGCCTGGAAGTCTACACCGGCGATACGGCCCTGGAGAGCCTGAGTAATGTCACCGGCAGGTACTTCACGGAGGTCATTACCACCAACAGAAGCGATTGATCCTGTCACGTCAGATTTTCTAGCGGTACCGTAACCGATGACTACGGCTTCCTCTACGAGCTCCGAATCAACTTCGAGCTGCACGTTGATCACTGCACGTCCGTTTACCGGAACTGCCTGACTAACGTATCCGAGGCTTGAGAATTCAAGGACAGCGTCAGAATTCACTGTAAGCTGATAGTTTCCGTCGAAGTCAGTCACTACACCGTTGGTAGTATTCATGACAACAACACCAGCAGCTGCGAGAGGCTCGCCATTCTGATCTGTCACCTTACCTTTTACGGTAACCTGCTGCGCCATTGCTGCGAAAGGCAGCATGAAGCTCAGCACGATAAGTCCTAGAGACTTTTTAAGGTTGATGTGTTTCATAAACATCTTTGGTTTGGTTAATAATTAGGTGTTAAAAAAGTACTACAAATTTATGACATGGATACAGAACGGATTGTAATATCCCTTTCTAATGGTATAACATGCGTTAATTCCACATTATCTGAACGTTTCTTTTGTTTTAAACCTTGTTACATACTCAACAGAAACACATAACCAACGACCAAATCTTTATGAAAACAGGAAACAAATCACTAACTTGCAAGATAAATATAAATGAAATATGAAACAAATTCAAATCATCCTGCTTTCCGTCATCATCTTTATCACAACGGACGTCCTTTCGATGGGAAGCACAAGATTATACAACGAGAAGAGCCTGTCATCTAGTCTGACAACCGCCATCGCACAGGACAGGGACGGCTTCATCTGGATAGGCACGGAATACGGTCTGAACAGATATGACGGAATAACCTTCAAGGCATATCTCCACGACGACGATGATGACACATCAATTAAAAGCAACATCATAAGAAGCCTGTTCAAGGACAGAGAAGGCAGATTATGGATAGGATATCACGACGGCCTGCAGGCATACAACGCCGGGACCGACAGTTTCATGAACGTTTCTTTCGGAGGATTAGACAAAGCACCCAGCATATCTGCCATATACCAGCTTCAGTCGGGCAAGATATGGATCGATGCATCAAAGCTGGGAATATTTGAGGTCGATGTCGAGACAATGTCGGCAAACCCGGTAGAAAGACTGGAAGAACTTTGCGGAACAGCGAATTTCCTTTCTGTGTATGAAGACAGCAATAACAGGATTTGGATAAGCACATCTGACAAAGGAATAATATGCGTAGATTCGGACCTGAAGGATATAATAGGTATATATTTCAGGAATGAGACACACAGCTATGGCGGACAGATAAGTCAGAACAAGGACAATATCCTGATTCTGTCGCATAACAGATCCATTTACATGTTCGATGAAGTCCACAAGGAATTCATCGAGATGAAACACCCTGAATTCAATATAATGGCACATGATTTCCTGCTGAGACAGAACGGGGACTTCATCATGGCTACATCGAATCATGGCATCTGGAAGATAAACGAACAGACAAGAACGCTTGAAGAATATGATGTGGATTATCCTGACGGCCTTGACATAGGTAATGCAAGAATTGTCAAGATAATGGAAGACAAGGACGGGAATCTGTGGCTGGGCAGTTTCCAGCATGGAGTGATAATGCTTCCATATTCCGACGACAACTCGTTCATGCAATGGAAGCTGGGAACTCCGTCCAGTGTACTCAGATCTTCAAAAGGCCATATCTGGTGCGGAACACAGGATGGCCGCCTTATCAGATTGGACGAGAAGGGCGATATACTGTCCGAATATCAGATGGAATCAGAAATACGGTGCATATCTGAGGACAGCAACGGATACCTCTGGATCGGCTTAAGGCACACTGGACTTTTCAGGATGGACCAGAATACCGGGAGAAGGACACTTATTGAGGATTTCAAAGGAAAGATCGTGACCGATGTCGTTGAAGACAATGACAAGACCTTGTTCATATCCGTCGGAGGCGAAGGCATCTGGAAATATGATCTCAAAGACGGCAGATGCATACAACTGACCGACAATAATACTGAGAACATGGAGATGCTCAGGAACACCAACATCAATATGCTCATGATTGATTCATCTGAGCATTTATGGATAGGACATTACCGAGGTGTCTCCCGATATGATATACAGGCAGAAAGATTCGAGGATGTAGCAACAGATTCACTCCTAAACACATCGGTATGTTACGCACTGCACGAAGCAAAGGACGGAAGGATCCTGATCGGTTCAAATACAGGACTTTACCAATGGAAGGAAATCAACGGCAATCATGTCTACACACGTTCCTCGACTAAAGACGGTCTGTCCAGCGATATGATCTGCGGAGTAATCGAAGATCCTGAAGGAAACATATGGTGCAGCACTTTCCGAGGAATCAACTGCATAAACGCAAACGACCGGAGCATCACGACATGGCATGCCGGCAACGGAGCATCCAAGAAGGAATATATCCGAAGCTGTTATCATTCCGACGGGAGAAACATATTTTTCGGCAACCTTACAGGTGTCACACAGTTCAAGACTCCAATCAACATCATAGAGAAACCGTATGAGATACAATTGACGGGATTCCAGATAGGAAGTTCCGAAGTACCCGTGGGGTCCTTGGAGGATGACATCAGGCTGTCACATTCGGAAAACACATTCACTCTCGAATTCTCTCCTATGACGTTCAATGAAGACGCCATACGCATCCAATACAGGCTCCTGGGGCTTGACCCGTCATGGCATGTGACAAGATATGGGGTCAATCAGGTGACCTACAACAATATAGGATCCGGCAAGTATATTCTGGAGGCATATTCTGAAGAAAACGGAATGAAATCCGATATCCGCAGCATTCAGATACACATCGGCAGACCATGGTACAGGAGTGTTGCAGCATACATCATATATACGGCAGCACTGATGCTTCTTGTGGCGGCACTGTATGTAGGACGGGAGAGAAGAGAAAGAGAACGGGCAAATGCAAAGAAACTGAAACATTATATAAATCTGGCTCATGAGATCAGGACACCTATGGTGATGATCACAAATCCGCTGGAGACATTGATGAAGAACGCCAAAGACCCGGAAACTGCGAGTACCATCCTCACCATGAAACGCAACACGGACAGGATAGTCAGGACGCTTGACCAGTTCCTTGAAGTCAGAAGGCTTGATTCCGGAAGCATAAGCATACGCCGAAGGAATGAAGACCTTGTCAAGATCATTGAGAACTCTCTGAAATATTTCACATATCAGGCGAAGAAAAAGAACATCAGCCTGAGATTCGAGCATGCAATGGATATTATGTGTTTCAGCATCGACGCCGGTCAGATAGACACAGTCATGTACAACCTGATAAGCAACTCACTTAAGTACACTCCGGACGGAGGTGAAATCATTGTGAACCTCAGTATTGACAACACAAACGGAAATGCCGTCATAACAGTCACTGATTCAGGTATCGGAATCGATGAAAAGAGCATAAAGAAGATTTTTACACGATTCTACCAGGACCCTTCGCACAGTGCAGGAGTAAAAGGGTTCGGAATCGGACTGAACCT
The DNA here is from genome assembly GCA_045586745.1 of Candidatus Cryptobacteroides sp. Taxonomy (GTDB): domain Bacteria; phylum Bacteroidota; class Bacteroidia; order Bacteroidales; family UBA932; genus Cryptobacteroides. The sequence continues at coordinate 1,108 of JAZNAW010000098.1, read as the reverse complement.
ATGCCAGATGCTTGTAGAACTCCATGACGGAAAGATAACCGCATCAAACCGTCCGGAACGAAGCGGCGCAGTATTCACAATCACCATACCTGCTCATGACGTTCCGGAAGAAACGACACAGACAGGAAACATAATCAAGGAGGAAGTTGCTGCAGATGAGAATCCGGACAATGAAACGGCAAAGAAGATCAAGCCGAAGAAATCTGAAAAGATACTTATCGTAGACGATGATGACGAAATCAGGTCGTATCTTGAAGAGCAGCTCTCATCAATATACAGGACCACATCCGCAACAAACGGAGACATGGGCATACAGAAGGCCCTGACAGAAATTCCAGACCTGATAATCTCGGACATCAGGATGCCTGGGACTGACGGATATCAGCTCGTCAAGAAACTTAAGGGCAACTCCAATACAACTCATATCCCTATCATTCTCCTGACAGCAAAGAATGATCTCGACGACAAGATCACTGGTCTTGAGCACGGAGCCGACAACTATATCGCGAAACCGTTCCACATGACGGAGCTTAAGATATTGATAGAGAATCTTTTGAGGAACAGACAGCGAGTACGCGGAAAATATTCCGGTGCATATCAGGAAGACAAGATCAAGCCGATCGAGCTGGAATCTGATGACGAGGTACTGATGAAGCGTATAATGAAGGTCATCAATGAGAATCTTGACAACGCAGACCTGAAGGTGGAGATGCTGTCAAAGGAGATCGGATTGAGCAGGGTGCAGCTGCACAGAAGGATGAAGGAGATAACCGGCATATCCACCGGTGAGTTCATCAGAAACATCCGTCTGAAAAAAGCTGCGGAGCTGTTGGCAGAGAAGAAGGTCAACGTATCCCAGGTTGCCTACATGGTGGGATTCAGCAGCCACACACACTTCTCCACAGCATTCAGGAAGTTCTACGGAATGTCACCTACGGAATATATTAACAAGGAAGGATAAAGCGAAGAAGTCGACTAATAAGTGATTTAGTCGCCTTCTATCATATTTATATGGATATGACGACAGTGGCGGTAGGGTAAGTTTGGCTTGGTTCCGTCGGAACAAGTTCCGACTCCATCCCTCCCACGACTTCGTCGCGGGCCCCTC
>JAZNAW010000097.1:0-6036 GCA_045586745.1 Candidatus Cryptobacteroides sp. | reverse complement strand
TTGTTCTCACTTTTACTCGTTGCCTTGAAATTGCAGTCCACAACTCTTCGATTGACTCTTTTTTCTCTCTATTAAGTTACAGACTAATTAATTTCTTCTAACTTTACCTCGTTATCTTTTCTCAAACTTGTCAATGAACTTTCCGTTATTTCTCAAACGGGCTGCAAAGATACGGACTTTTTTTTATCCTCCAAATTTTTCTGACATTTTTTTACAACTTTTTTCAATGTTTTCCAGCCCCTGAATCATAACATCTTGAAAATCAACCCCTATTAGATTATTCAAAATTTATCACTATTTTTGTAATTCGCTTTAGGACCAGGGATTCCTGGTCATGCCGGGAATGACTACGAATGAAAAGCGGAAACTATAACTTATTATAATATGGAACAGAAAAAGACACAATTGCCGGAAAACGCCCACAGGGAACTTAAACCGGGTGAGGAGTATCAGCCTCTGCTGTCCCCTCAGAAAAACTACCCGGAAGTTACACCCTGGTCAGTGACACTGGGTATCATCATGACTGTGATATTCTCCGCTGCGGCCGCATATCTTGGCCTCAAGGTAGGACAGGTATTCGAGGCAGCGATTCCTATCGCCATCATAGCGGTCGGACTCTCAAGCGCACTCGGACGAAAGAACGCTCTCGGAGAGAATGTGATGATCCAGTCCATCGGATCATGCTCTGGAGCAATCGTGGCAGGAGCGATCTTCACCCTTCCGGCCCTCTTTATTCTTCAGGACAAGTATCCTGAACTTACAGTTGACTTCACAAAGGTATTCTTCTCCTCACTTCTTGGAGGAATCCTCGGCATCCTTTTCCTCATTCCTTTCAGAAAGTATTTCGTAAAGGAACAGCACGGAAAGTATCCTTTCCCTGAAGCGACCGCAACCACACAGGTCCTCGTAAGCGGAGAAAGCGGAGGCAAAGGCGCCAAGACACTTCTTGTCAGCGGTCTTATCGGAGGTCTGTATGACTTCGTCGTATCGACATTCGGACTCTGGGGCGAGACTCTCACGACAAAGATACTCCCATGGGGCGCAGCCATTGCCGACAAGGCAAAGGTCCTCCTGAAAGTGAACACCGGAGCCGCAGTCCTTGGTCTGGGTTACATCGTAGGTCTCAAATACGCATTCATCATATGCTGCGGAAGCTTCCTCGTATGGCTCGTGATCATTCCTCTGATGAACCTCATCTGGGGCGGACAGGTTATCGACCTTATGAACACAGGAGTCACCATGACCATCGGCGAGATGTCGCCTGACCAGATCTTCAAGGATTACGCACGCCATATCGGTATCGGAGGTATCGCCACAGCAGGTATCGTCGGCATCGTGAAGTCTTTCGGAGTCATCAAGTCAGCCCTTGGTCTCGCAGCAAGCGAATTCAGCAGAAAGAAGAGCGACGCAGAGGCTGAGGTGATCAGGACACAGAGAGACCTGTCGATGAAGATAATCGTCATCGGTCTCGCAGTGACTCTCCTTGCCGTATTCGGATTCTTCGCATTCGGAGTTGTCGACAACATCTGGCATGCGGTGGTAGGTCTGCTCATCGTCGGCATCATCGCCTTCCTCTTCACTACCGTAGCGGCCAATGCAATCGCGATCGTCGGTTCGAATCCTGTCAGCGGAATGACCCTGATGACCCTTATCCTCGCTTCCCTTATAATGGTAGCCGTAGGACTTAACGGTACTGCAGGCATGACAGCGGCTCTGATCATCGGAGGTGTGGTATGTACTGCTCTTTCAGTAGCCGGAGCATTCATCACCGACCTCAAGATCGGATACTGGATCGGATCGACTCCAAAGAAGCAGGAAAGCTGGAAATTCCTCGGAACACTCGTGGCAGCCGCTACAGTGGGAGGAGTCATGCTCGTGCTTAACAAGACATACGGATTCACAGGCGAGAACGCGCTCGTGGCACCGCAGGCCAATGCCATGGCGGCTGTCATCGAGCCTATGATGAACGGAGGAAATGCCCCTTGGTTTCTCTACGGAATCGGAGCGGTAATCGCACTTGTGCTCACATACTTCAAGGTACCTGCACTTCCGTTCGCACTCGGCATGTTCATCCCTATCGACCTCAACATGCCTATGCTCATCGGAGGAGCGATTTCATGGTATGTGGGAAGCCGCAGCAAGGACAAGGAGCTCAATGCAGCACGCACCGAAAAAGGCACGCTCATTGCATCCGGATTCATCGCCGGCGGTGCACTCATGGGAGTTGTCAGCGCAATCCTCAGGTTTGCGAATGTTGACGCATACATGACTCCGTCGCCATGGACGGAACCGGTTGCAATCATCCCTTACACCGCCATCATCGTCTACATGATATACGCGGCAATGAAAAAAGACCGCAAAGCATAACAACCTGACGCCCAGAAGCTTACAGTAAATCGCCTGCGTCATATGCCACAGGCGATTTCAAATAAATCATTGAATATCACGAATTTATGATGAACGGAATCATAGGAGCACTGATACTGACGCTGATCGCCGGTTCTGCAACCGGCATCGGTGGTGCTCTTGTACTCTTCAAGAAGAAGCTCAGCAGCAGATTCCTGGCCGGTTCTCTGGGATTGAGCGCCGGAGTGATGATATTCATATCCCTGGCAGAGATGTTCCCTGAAGCCCAGGGAATGATCCGGGAACTGGGAATCAGCCATGGGGAGACATTCGTGATCATTGCATTCTTCGTAGGTATGGGCATCATAACCCTTATCGACTTCCTTATTCCGGAATATGAGAATCCTCACGAAGCATCGGAACTTTCGATAGAACAGAATGGCAACGTAACTGCGCTGCATCGCCTCGGCATTATGTCCGCCCTGGCTATCGCCATTCACAATTTTCCGGAAGGAATAGCCACATTCATCGGAGCTCTGAACGACCCTGAAATGGGTGCAGGCATCACCTTCGCCATAGCCATTCACAACATTCCGGAGGGCATAGCTGTCGCCATACCTATATATTACGCGACAAAGAGCAAGGGAAAGGCGCTGCTCTATGCAACCTTGTCCGGTTTCAGCGAGGTCATCGGAGCACTCCTCTGCCTGGCCGTCACGAAGGCATTCGGAATCGAACTGACAGGAAGCGGAGTAACGTTCCCTCTGGTGCTTGCCGCAGTTGCAGGAATCATGATTTTCATTTCCCTTGACGAACTTCTGCCGACAGCGGAAAAATACGGAAAACATCATATCGCCATTGCCGGTGTAGTCGGAGGCATGGCCATAATGGCATTCAGTTTATTATTAATGTAATATGGAAAAGATTTTAGACAGATTCTTAAGATATGTGGCTGTAGACACACAGTCTGATCCCGAATCAGACTCGCAGCCAAGTGCAGCCAAGGAGCTCAACCTCCTGAAGATGCTCCGCGACGAACTCGTTGCAATGGGAGTGGAAGCGACCATCGACGAGTTCGGATACGTTATGGCAAGCATCCCGTCCAACTGCGGAAAGGATGTTCCTGCAGTGGGCTTCATAGCCCATGCGGACACCGCCCCTGATGCTCCGGGAGACAACATCAAGCCACAGATCATCGAAAACTACGACGGCGGAGACATCCCTCTCAAGGGAGTACCCGGTCTGAGCCTCAAGCCAAGCGAATTCCCTGAGCTCAACCTTTACAAGGGACAGACACTGATCACTACCGACGGAACCACGCTCCTGGGAGCAGACGACAAGGCCGGTATCGCAGAAATCATGACCGCTGTCCAGTATATCGTAGAGAACCCAGACTTCAAGCATGGAGACATCAAGATCGGATTCACACCGGACGAAGAGATCGGCCGTGGCGTCGTGAAGTTCGATGTCGCAAGATTTGGAGCCAAGTACGCATACACACTCGACGGCGGTCAGATCGGAGAACTGGAATATGAGAACTTCAACGCTGCAGGAGCAACCATCCGCATCCAGGGTCTCAACGTACACCCCGGCATGGCGAAGGGCAAGATGAAGAACGCCATCCTTATCGGAATGGAACTGAACGCCATGCTCCCTGCCGAACAGCGTCCTGAGTGCACGGAAGGGTATGAAGGATTCTTCCATCTTATCAGCTTCAAGGGAGAGGTCGAGACCGCAACCTTCTCATACATCATCCGCGACCACGACATGGACCTTTACGAGCAGAAGAAGGCATATATGCAGAAATGCGTCGATACCATCAATGAGAAATACGGAGCCGGTACAGCGATCCTAGATATGAAGCATCAGTACTACAACATGCGCAAGCAGGTCGAGCCGCACTTCCATATAGTGGAAAAGGCGATGAAGGCGATGGAGATGGAAGGAATAACACCTAAAGTACAGCCGATCCGCGGAGGTACTGACGGAGCAAACCTCTCGTTCATGGGACTTCCTTGTCCTAACATCTTCGCCGGCGGACACAATTTCCACGGCAAGATGGAGTATGTCCCTCTCGAAAGTATGGAAAAGGCATCACGCGTGATCCTGAACATCATCAGCCTCTACGCAGAGTAGTCATTTCTGATAAAATCAGACCCCGGATGTGGACGAGCGAAGCATATATCCATGCTTCTGCGAAGCGAGCCATATCCGGGGTCTGATTTTGTGTTTTCCGATACTATAGCGATTCGCCGAAGTCCTCGCGGAACTTCTTGGCAAGGTCCTCCTGCCAGTAGCCGATTTCCTTGAGACGGCCGAAGAAGAAGCGGAGAACCTTAGGCTCCTCAACCCACTCGAGCCCTCCGATGAGTTCCCTGTTGTCGTACAGCCACTTGATTCGGTCTGCACAGTATTTCACCTGCGAGAGGGTGAAGACACGGCGCGGCATCGCCAGACGCATGAGTTCGAGTTCGGCATAACGCTCTGTTCCGTCCGGCTCACGCTGTTCGCTGAGGGATCCACGTTCCATTCCTCGTATTCCGGATGCAATGTAAAGGGCCGTAGCGACAGCCGCTGCAGGATATTTCTCATGCGGGATATGTGGGACGAACTCAGAGCAGTTCAGATGGGCTCCCAGACCTCCGGCCGGCTTGACCACAGGAACGCCGTACTTGTCAAGTTCGTTCACGAGATATTCGATGAATTCAGGACCCTGGTTGATGTATTCCATATCGAGAGACTCGAGAAGTCCGACTGCCAGCGCCTCCATCGAACGGACTTCCATACCACCGTATGTGAGGAAGCCTTCGTAGAGAGGGATGAACTCCATCATGTCGTTGATGTACTTCCTGTTATGAGAGGTGATGATACCTCCGCGGGCGAATCCGAGCTTTCTTGCAGAGAAGTAGATGATGTCCATCTTGTCTGCGAGAAGGTGGTAGATCTGCTTGGTGGTCATGAACTTGCACTGCGCCTCGCGGGTCTTCATGAAGTATACGTTATCCTGCAGAAGCGACGCATCCAGGATGCTCTTGACGCCGTAGTTGTGGCAGATGTCTGCAACAGCAAGCATATTCTCGAGAGACACAGGCTGTCCTCCGATGAGGTTCGTTCCTGCCTCGACACGTACGAATGCCACCTTTTCAGGGCCATATTTCTCGATGGTCTTCTTAAGTTCCTCAAGGTCAAGGTCTCCCTTGAACGGCTCGTCCGAACTAGGTACAAGTCCCTTCTTGCCGATCACTTCGACAACCTCTCCGCCAAGTCTTGTGATATGGGCCTTGGTGGTGGTGAAGTGGAAGTTCATGATCGCAACCATTCCCGGCTTGACATATGCCTCGGCGAGGATATTTTCAGCCGCACGGCCCTGATGGGCAGGAAGCACATGCTCCGTACCGAAGACCTCGAAGATCGCGGACTTTACCCTGTTGAAGGTCTCCGAACCTGCATACGAGTCGTCGGCCATGCCCATGGACGCAACCTGATTGTCGGACATGGCGTTCACGCCCGAATCAGTCAGCATGTCCATATAGACATCCTTGTTCTGAAGAAGGAATGTATTGTTGCCCGCTTCCTGGATCCTCTTGAGACGTTCCTCTACAGGAAGAAGGGTAAGCTTCTGTACTACGCGTACCTTATGCATTTCGAGAGGAATCTGCTCCTCCCTATAGAATTTCACTTTTGACATGA
>JAZNAW010000096.1:0-31989 GCA_045586745.1 Candidatus Cryptobacteroides sp. | reverse complement strand
TGTCGTTCCGACTTTGATTGCTGTAACTTTACCATCCTCAACAGTTGCAACTTCAGGATTGCTGGAAGTCCAGATCACATTCTTGTTTGATGCATTGTCCGGAGTGACGGTTGCAGTAAGGGTTGCTTCATCACCTTCGGTAAGCTCCAACGAGGTCTTATCGAGGGATACGCTTTCAACCGAATAAACCTTTTCTTTTACCGTCACTTCACAGGTTGCGGTCTTGCCTCCATCCTCTGTCTTGACCGTAATCGTTGTCGTTCCGACTTTGATTGCTGTAACTTTACCATCCTCAACAGTTGCAACTTCAGGATTGCTGGAAGTCCAGATCACATTCTTGTTTGACGCATTGTCCGGAGTGACGGTTGCAGTAAGGGTTGCTTCATCACCTTCGGTAAGCTCCAACGAGGTCTTATCGAGGGATACTCCTGCTACAGCAACAACTTTAGCTGTTACTATAACCGAGCAAGTGGCAGTCTTTCCTCCATCTGTCGTCTTAACTGTAATCGTTGCACTTCCTGCCTGATGTGCTGTTACAAGACCATCCTGAACTGACGCTACAGCTGTATTGCTGGAACTCCACGACACGGATTTATTATCAGCATTGGTCGGCTGGACTGTCGCTGACAGAGTTTGGGTCTCCCCTTCTGTCATAGTCAGAGAAGTCTGCGACAAGGTCACTCCCGTCACAACAACAGGTTCTTTCTCCTGCCCGCATCCTGCAAGCAAGAGAGCAATTGCCAATGTTAGCAATTGGAGGGTTAATTTTGGATTCATAGCAAGAAATCATTATAAATTAAATTGTATATCGATTTTATCATTGTGAACAGTTGCATTGAAATAGTCCTTGAAGTCCTTATACTCATAGGATATATCAAATGATACTGACTGAGCAAAAAAATGCTGAGAACCAGATGGGATATTATCTGCCTTTGAACTAAAATCAATCATACCATCAATCTCCATTACAATAGAATACTTTGCTTGCTCCAGTGATTCCGGAGGTAAAGGCGAGGGCAGCATAGATTCATCTATATAACATCTACAATCATGGAGGTTAACTTCCCGAACATTAACATCACATAAAGGGATACTCCCATAAAAATAGTTATCAAACAGATTTAAGGCTTGCAAGATAGCATCGTGCAAAGCGGACTCCTTTGAATTCATATTATGACACCTCCCACCCCAACCCCAAGGATGATAAAGGTATAAACAAAGAAAGTGTGGGATTGATCGTTTATTGTGTAGAGGCTCTGGTAAGCCTTGAATCGAATAAACAATACCCCACACCTGCGACTATATACTTTTGAAGAGTATATGACGAAGCAAGTGATGAATGCTGATTGCTTACCCTCGATTCAATGAAATTTACCAGATTTCTACACAAGGTTAAAAGCGAAACACTTTCATCTAATATGTCTGTCAGGGCCTATGTCGGCCGAGACCTTACAAAGTTAGAAAATATTTTCAACATTCGCGGGTATTGTCAGTGTTTTTATATCTTTGCAGACAAGATTGGACGCCGTGGGTCGGTGATGAGTAGAGTCCCACAACGCGATATAGGCATAGTCGTATAGCCTGTATTGCGTTTTTTTGTTTTATACGGCATAAGAATTACAAGATTATGGAAAATAAGTTGGAAAAAGCAGCGATAGAATCGCTGATTTACGAGATCAGAGGACAGAAAGTCATGCTGGACAGGGATCTGGCAAGACTGTATGGCGTTGAAACCAAAGTCCTCAATCAGGCTGTCAAAAGAAACATAAAGAGATTCCCTGAAGACTTCATGTTTCAGCTTAGTAATGAGGAATTTACTAACTTGATGTCACAATTTGTGACTTCAAGTTGGGGCGGTATAAGAAAACTGCCATATGTATTCACTGAACAAGGAGTGGCAATGCTGTCCGGATTGCTGAATAGTGACACAGCTATTGAAGTAAATATTCGAATCATGAGAACATTTGCTGCAATCCGTAAATATATTTTCACAAACCGACAAATCAGTGCAGAACTGGAAGCAATAAAGGTGAAGATGGAACTGCTGAAGAGAAACGATGAAGACAATCTGGAGGCAATCAATGACCTGTCAGAGGATATGAGACAGGAGATCGACACTATCTATCAGGCTATTGCAGCACTTTCCGTCAAGGAACCAGGCAAGCCGGAACCCCAACGGAAAAAGATAGGATTCAAGTAGCAGTCCGGATTATTCTCCGAAAAGATAACGGTGCTGCTCAGGAGTAAGCGTATCTATCTCGCATCCCCAGTATGAGAGTTTGCGTCGTGCGACCTCCTGGTCTATCACGAGTGGGACATCATTCACCATCTGTCCCAGCTCACGGCTTACCTTGTCCGCATTATCAACCAGATATCTGGCGCTGAGGGCCTGTATCGCAAAGGACATGTCCATGATTTCTGCAGGATGTCCGTCGCCGGCCGCGAGGTTCACGAGGCGGCCTTCGGCAATTATGTAGATTCTGTTTCCGTTCTCGAGAGTGTAACCGGTGATGTTCTTTCGTGCAGGCTTTGCCTCCTTTGCGATGGCCCTGAGTCCTGCCACATCCACCTCGCAGTCGAAGTGTCCGGCATTGCAGCATATCGCTCCGTCCTTCATCTTCAGGAAATGTTCCTTTACGATAACTGCATCACATCCAGTTACAGTAACGAAGATATCCCCGATTTCTGCCGCCTGCTCCATCTTCATGACCTTGAATCCGTCCATCACCGCCTCCATGGCCTTGATAGGATCGACTTCTGTCACGATGACCTCGGCACCTAGACCCTTGGCACGCATAGCCACACCCTTTCCGCACCAGCCGTAACCTGCCACAACAACATTCTTACCGGCTACGATAAGGTTAGTGGTCCTGTTGATTCCATCCCATACGGACTGACCTGTACCGTAACGGTTGTCGAAGAGGTGCTTGCAGTCTGCGTTGTTGACAAGCATCATAGGGAACTTCAGAGCTTTTGCGTTGTTCAGCTGGACAAGACGAAGGATACCTGTGGTGGTCTCCTCACAGCCTCCGATCACGTTCGGGATAAGGTCTACATATTCCGTATGCATCAGGTTCACAAGGTCTCCTCCATCATCGATGATGATATGCGGCCCTACTTCGAGCACTCGGCGGATATGAGCCTCATACTCTTCAGGAGTAGCGTCATACCATGCGAACACATTAAGTCCTGCATGGACAAGAGCGGCTGCCACATCGTCCTGAGTGGAAAGAGGATTGCTTCCTGTAACATACATCTCGGCTCCACCTGCAGCCAGAACCTCACAGAGATAGGCAGTCTTTGCCTCAAGATGCACCGAAAGTGCCACCTTCTTTCCCTTGAAAGGAAGGGTCTGTCTGAATTCCTCCTCAAGTCCGTTTAGAAGAGGCATATGATGCCTTACCCAATCTATCTTCAATCGGCCGTCCTGCCAAAGTTCCGGATTTCTGATCTCGCTTGCCATATTTTATTTCTCTGTTTGTATCAATTCGGGCGCAAAGATAGGATTTTTTAACCACAGTAGGGTTGATTTTGCCACATTAACAGGTATTTTGACAACATCTCACAGAAATGTTTTGGCATTTAGACTGCAAGAGGGTATTTTTGCAGAAACAAACAGATAGCATAATGGGACTTCTTACTGGAAAAACAGCCCTTGTAACAGGAGCTACTAGAGGTATCGGAAGGGCAATCGCATTGAGATTCGCTGCCGAAGGCGCAGATGTGGCATTTACTTATAGATCACAACATGAAGCCGCACAGACTCTTGTTTCTGAACTTGAGGCTTTTGGTGTAAAGGCGCTTGCGTTCGCATCGGACGCAGCTTCTTTTGAAGACGCACACAGAGTCGTGGAGGAAGTAAAGGTGGCATTCGGACGTATCGACATACTGGTAAACAATGCCGGCATCACTAAAGACGGGCTCATGATGAGGATGGACGAGGCGCAGTGGGATGCTGTTATTGATACGAATTTGAAATCTGCCTTCAATTTCATCCATGCATGTACGCCTGTGATGGCAAGACAGAGATGCGGAAGCATCATCAACATGTCATCTGTAGTTGGCCTGGCAGGAAATGCGGGACAGTGCAACTACTCCGCATCAAAGGCAGGACTGGTCGGACTGGCCAAGTCCATCGCAAAGGAGATGGGACCTCGCGGAATAAGGGCAAACTGCATTGCTCCGGGATTCATCGAGACAGATATGACTGGTGCTCTCCCTGAAAACGTAAAGACTGAATGGGAGAAACAGATCCCTCTCAGACGTTGCGGCAGACCGGAAGACGTGGCCGGAGTTGCCGTCTTCCTGGCAAGCGACCTCTCTGCATATGTCACCGGACAGGTGGTCAACTGCTGCGGAGGAATGAACTGCTGATAGTACAATTCTTAACCATACACACAATCGTAAATTACAAAACCTAAACCCGACGGCCTGCAGATGCGAATCTCCAGGCCGTTTTTCTTAACCCCCTGACATCCAACACCATACAGCAAATCGCCTGCGGCAGATGCCGCAGGCGATTTGCTGTATGGTGTTGAGAACCAATGGTTTATGCATTTGGCTTTTCAAATAGAATCTTCGGATTGTCTTTTATTGACAAAGTCGGGAAGTTTCAGTAAATTTGCTGACAAGATTGGAGGCCGTGGGTCGGTAATGAGAGGAGTCCCACAACGCGATATAGGCATAGTCGTATAGCCTGTATTGCGTTTTTTTGTTTTTATACGGCAATACAAAAAGCATTATGGGAAATTTGGTTTTAAAGAATGACCCGGAGAATCTGGGAGAAGTGGTGATTTATCAGCCGGATGAGGTGACAAGGTTGGATGTAAAGGTTGATGGAGAAACGGTCTGGTTAACCCAAGCGCAGATTGCACAGTTATTCGGAGTGAGACAGCCGGCTATTTCAAAACATCTGAAAAACATATTTACTTCCGGTGAATGTGATATAAAATCAGTTTATTCCATTTTGGAATATACTGCCTCAGATGGTAAATTATATAAGACCGGATTCTATAACCTTGATGCAATACTTTCTGTAGGTTATCGGGTTAACAGCAAGAACGCCACTCATTTCAGGCAGTGGGCTAACAGGATATTGAAGGAATACCTTATAAAAGGATATTCAATCAATGCGCAAATCTCTCGATTAAGTGAAGAGTTCAGCAGGCAATTGAATTCTCATACTCGGACCTTGATGGAACACGAAAATCTATTGGAGGAACATTCCAAAAAAATCGATTTCTTCATATGGACATCCCTTCCGCCGGTAGAGGGCATCTTTTTCGACGGGCAGATTTATGATGCATATGCCTTTGTTTCCGAACTTATACGAAGTGCCGATAAGAGAATAATTCTGATTGACAATTATATAGATGATACCGTACTTACGATATTGGACAAGAGGAGAGATGACGTGGAAGCGACAATCTATACATCCCGGATAACAAAAGAAACCAGATTGGACATCAGCAAGCATAATGTGCAATACCGCCCGATACAGGTTCTGGAGTTCAGGAAAGCGCACGACAGGTTCCTGATAATCGATGACAAGGTATATCTGATCGGAGCATCCATCAAGGACCTGGGAAAGAAGTGGTTCGGGTTCACAATCATGGAAAGCATCGCTCCGGAAGACATCATCAACCGGTTGATGTCAGTATAAGGTATGAAAGAGATGATTTTGAGGGGAGTGCGTGCGGCGGTTGATATCCTGCTGCCCCGTTTGTGCATTGTATGCGGTAGAAGACTGCTGCTTGATGAGATACATCTATGCCTGGGCTGCCTGGCAGATCTGCCGCAGACCTATTTCTGGACCATGAGCCATAATCCTATGGCGGACAAGTTTAACACGATAATACAGGAGCAGCTGAGCGCAGCCGACAGTTCCAGTCACGAAAACTATGCATTTGCGGCAGCCCTTTTCTTCTACCACAGCGAGGCGGACTACAGGCTTATTCCTTACCAGGTCAAATACCATGGAAACATAAGGGCAGGGCGATTCTTCGGAAGAATGCTTGGCAAGAGACTGGCATCATCCGAGATGTTCGGCGATGTTGATATGGTCATTCCTGTTCCCCTGCACTGGACAAGAAAGTGGAAAAGAGGATACAATCAGGCGGAGGTCATAGCGGAAGGAGTCGCAGAAACTTTAGGAGTACCGATGAGAACCGATGTCCTCAAGCGGCAAAGACGGACAACAACCCAGACTAAAATAGATGTGGAGAACAAATCTCTCAATGTTGCAGGTGCTTTTTCAGCAGACAGTTCTTCATGTGCAGATCTGACGGAAAACGGAATAAGACATATCCTCCTTATAGACGACATATTCACAACGGGCTCTACTCTTTATGCCTGCTTTGCTGCCATGCGCACCGCATTCCCGCCTTCAGTCCGCATCAGCATCGCCACACTCGGCTTTGTGGGACATCTATAGAATTTCCAGGGCGTTCTGAAACAAACCTTAAATTCATTCGTCTTATATAGAAAAAACATTTATGAAGTCTATTTGGAAAATTATTAGAATTGTGTTCATTGCCGTTGGCGTGATCGTCATGGCGGCAGTTGTAAAGCTTGTGTTGTCGGGATATGAATTACAGGTATCCGGCATCAGAAATGAGGTTGTTGAAATCAGATTTGACAGGACCAACCTTATCAGGTATAAGGAACGAGTGAAACTGCTTCGTGAGGCAGGACAATACAAGGCAGATACCGCAAATTTTGAAATCAATTATGTATCCAATGCTGAGAGAGCTGAAGAAATCATGGAATATTTCCAACTTGACACACTTTACACCTCTGATGCTTCGACTTGGGAAAAGTCACTGGCAATAGGTAAATTTGTGGCCACTAATATTCCACATGACAATCAGAGGGAATATCCGAAATATGTAAATGCTATCGGACTTTGGGAATATACGAAGACTGTTGCCCCTGCATTCAATTGCCGCCTGCACAGCATACTCACATTTGAGTTGCTGACAGCAGCCGGAATCAAGGCAAGGTATATCACCTGCCTGCCTCAGGACAAGAATGACAACGATTGCCATGTGGTGAACGAAGTATGGCTGCCTGAAATTGGCAAATGGGTCATGCTTGATACCGACATGAAAGGTTATGTGACTGATAGGAAGGGCAATCTGTTATCTCTTGCAGAGATTCGCGAACACTTTATCAATGATAAGAAAGTAGTTGTGTGCCACAATTTTGAGAACCCAAGCTCAAAGATTTCATATTACCATGCCTATATGGCTAAAAACACATATTGGTTCTGCTGCTGGGGTGATCTCGGATTTTATCAGGAAGATTACACAATATTCCCTGAATCAAAGTTGATGAACAGGGAATATGCTCTTGTCCCGGAAGGTTTTGAAACATTCAGCGGCAAAGAAATCACCACACATGATCCCGAGCAGTTCTGGAGATGATTGGAATATAGCTTCAGACCGCACCCAGAGCATGTCACGACAAGCAAAAATCAGCTGTAAATTGTGTTTCGTGACATATAATCAGTAAATACCTCTGGTTTCTTGCCACGAGAGGCAATTATATGGAAAATGTTGCCTCTCGTGGCATGACGTTTACCTACCTTTGGAGGATATAAAAAAAAGAAGTTGACTAAATAACATCTAGTCAACTTCTTAACGTGCCTCGGACGGGAATCGAACCCGTACGGACATTGCTGTCCACGGGATTTTAAGTCCCGCGTGTCTACCTATTCCACCACCAAGGCGAACCGGATGCAAAGATAATTCAAAATTCGGAACTATTCGCTAAATTTGCAGAAAATCCAAGGTTCTTATGGGAAAGCATAACGATTACAGCATATCAAAACGGGTCATAGAGGTAAATGACCTGAGCTTCCTGAGCGACCGTAATCATCACTATGGATGGATCAGACGTCACTATCGTCACCATAGGCTTCGCCGTGCCCTTAAGAAGGCCGATAAGATCTTTGCCCGCAATCAGAATGTCGCGACAGATATCGTCCGCTATTATTTCGTGTCAAAAGAAAGGATTACCGTCAAAGACTAGTTCCTCCTTGTAGTGATCATTATCACTCCGTTTGCTCCACGTATTCCGTATATCGACGCAGAACCATCCTTTATTACCTCAACGGACTCGACCTGACTTGGCAGAATATTGTCAAAATTGTCCACTTCAACACCATCAACCATAAGAAGAGGATCGGTGGCATCCGAATTAGTACTGATACCTCTTATGATATATCTGCACGATTCTCCATTCCTCTGGACCATTACTCCGGGAACCCTGCCCTGGATATAATCGGCAATATTGGAATATGTCTCAATCTTGCCCTTTGTTGTCTTCAGACGGGAAACAGATGAGTTGAGTTCACTCTTATTCGTATATCCATATCCGACGTTTACGGAGTCCCCTTCCGCCATTCTCATGACAGTCATCAACGAATCCTTGATAGCCCTTTCCTGTCTCCTGAGTTCCTTGCGCGCCTTACGCTCTGCCTTCCTGTCTTGAGCATCGGCTCCTGCTGCAAGAGGAAGCGTCATAGCTGCAACAAGAATGATGGTAATGATTCTTTTCATGGTTAAATCTAATTTTTAAGATAATAAGTAACAGAGGTCACGACACGTACCTTCTTGATATAAGGAGTATTGCTGTCGCGGTTCTCTATCGTGAATGTTCCTTGATTTGCTGTCTTGATCTTGCCCAGCCTGCTGTCGGAGTCTTTGGCAAATTTCTGAGCTGCCTCACGGGCATTGCGCGTCGCCTCTTCTATCATTTCCGGCTTGATGTCATTCAATCCTTCATACTTGAACTCGACAGGATTCTCCCATTGATTGCTTCCGCCGGTTACAATGCCTTTCTTGAGAAGGTCTGACTGCTTCGACATCAGTGAGAGCACAGCGTCCACATCCGAAGTATATACAGTAATCACATTCTTGGCAATATAACGGAACGCCCTGTCATTACTGCCGTACTCGGTTGCATATTTATCCGATATCTCCGGAACAGATATAGTTATCTCAGAATCCTTGATTCCGCCAGCCTTGAGAAAGGCGATGATTGCGGCATTATTGCTGTCAGTCTGGTCATAGACGGACTGCACATCATTCGCCATGACCCTGTAGACCACTGGCCAGATGACCTTGTCCGCCTTCACCTCCTTCTCACAAAGTCCCTTGACATTGACCGTACGGTCAAACGAACGGAATCTGTCAACAGCCCTCGGCATCATCATGCCAAGAACCATAAGGCCTATCATAACGAACAGACCGCTGTAAAACTTACCTTTATCCATACCGTCAGATTTAAATCAGGTATAAGACCTGCAAAAATCGGGCTATTTGTCCTTCACACAACGGATTGATGCACCGGCGAGGAAGTTTCCGTAGGCTACCGTCACCTTTTCATTATTGGCGTTGTATGTCGGCATCATGTAATAGTACTGGACATTCTTCAGACTGCCGTCATCATTTGTCGACGGCTGATTATGCATTGACGATCCGATCAGATATGACATGACGCCATAGATGCCGTTGTAGCTCGTCACCGTATAACTGCCTTTACCGGCTGTGTTGGCCTTATTCCTCATGCTGGCAAACTGCCACTCCCAGCCTGCTTCCTTCAAAGCGGCAAGGCTTGCACCCTTTATCGCCGCATCATAATAAGCTCCGGCAGTATTTACCAACGCGCTGTTCGTGCAATAACCTACAAGACCTGTCATCTCCGCTACCGTCGGGATATGCCAGCCGGCAGGACAGATTCCCTGGACACCTTCAAATGTTCCGGCATTTTCAAGAGTCACGGCATCAACGCCAAAAGCAGTAGCCGCATCATAAAGAAGACCTAGAGTCTCGACAAGGGCAGGGTCTGCCGTCTTGGATTCATTGGCTGCCGGATACCAGATACCTGAATCCTCCACAGGATCGCTTGACACGGTGCGTCCTCGAGGGATGAAACGGAGATTCTCCGCCATCCATGTATTGCCGTCTGCAAGGGTCACGGTATTGTAGCGCACTCCGTCGTATTCGAAATATCCGTCATATTCCACAAATGTGACAGGCAGGTCTTCAGAAGAACCTTCACCTTCGAAGCCGATCTCACCCTCGTCGGTCCAGTTCTGGATCTCGCCGGAAGCGCTTACGATAGCGTTATCAGGAAGCACCCGGGCATTGATTGTATACTGTCCGCCTGACTTCAAGGTCATCGCCGCAAGAGGCTGGGTGAGAACCTTCTTGTTCGAAAGGGTTATGACAATGCTCATAGCATTGGAATGAGGGATGACGATTGCCTGCCATGTCTTTCCGGCAACTGCCTCATAAGCCGTGACAGGATCGGGAACCTCGTCAGTAAGTTCACCTTCAAACTCTGTCAATGTCATGTTGACCAGATCCAGGCCTGTCGCTCTCGGAGTACCGTCGATACCGATGCTCTCGATTTCTGCGCCCGACTGGTTTTCCACATTGACCACAAGCTTTGTCATCATATGCTTGAAGACCATGGCAACGGAGTTCACTGTAGGCAGGACGCCTGACTTCGATGCATACATGAAGTCAGCCGCTCCTATGCCAGCTGTCTGGTCATAGAACGTATGGTATGACGAAGGAACACCGGCAGACTTGTATGGATAATATGCATAGAGGTTCGACTTCGTATAGACGTCAGCATACCATTCCAGATCTCCGGAGAATACATCTGCAGCGAATTCAAGACATTCATTCGTAGCATAGTTTTCAGAGGCTCCTTCGGCAACGACAGTAAGACCTATCTTGTCACCGGTCTCAAAATTGACTTCTGTAGCCTTTGTGATTATAGGCTCTACTGTAAGTCTTGACGGAGCAACATCCGGATCGACGGTCTGCTGGCACGCTGCAAAGGCAAGCGCCGCCAAAGCAAGTGATGCAAATGACTTTTTCATATTCCTTCGTTTTATATTGTTTCTAAAAATCATATCCTACCTTAAGGGTTGCCGTAAAACGGTCCGGACCGGTAATGTGCTTCAGATCAAAAGCCTTTACAGTCCCCATATCCAGCCCGACATACATACCGTTCAGGAAGTTGTAGCGAACCATCATATCTGCACAGAAACGCGCAGCCGTCCTGTATTCCATCTGACGTTCATACCAGTCCTGAAGCCTGTACGGAGCTGACTGCACACCTGTGTCATCAGACGCAAGCCTGTCCGTTTCAGAGACCCATCCCTTAAAATACATTCCCATCACACCCCAGTCGAACCGGCCATGATGGAAGACAAACTCCGCTGAAACAGAAATATCCGTAAGGCTCTGCGTACAGATATAAGGATATACCTGTGAACTTATGCCTTCTTGCATGCCGACGGCAAAACCTGCTCTGAACTCCATGACCTCGTGGAAGTGTTCATATTCAGGAGAAACAGTCCATGAGGACTTCGACAATATCCTGTTGGACCCATGGTCCAGCACGGATGTGATACCGTTTTCGCTTACCTTCTCAAGCACATTCTCATCAGTATTCTGTCTCTCCCAGTCGATATGCAGACGGATGTTGTTCTCGGCCGAATGCCTTACCCATCTGTATCGTAAACCGGCATCGATGCTCATGCCAGGGAATTCAAACCATATGTATTCCTTCTCTCCGACCACTCCTGATGTCTGCATGAATTCGAAGTCCGCATAAAGGCTGCCGTACTGCGCCTGAACCGCACCTCCATATGAATATTCCCTCACAGGCAATCCGTTCACTCCAGCCTCCTGAAGATGGACTCCGCTTCCGGTCCATACCTGACGGATACCATACATCAGACCCTTGTCCAGAAAAGCATAATATGAGGATTCAGCCGTTCCTATCTGCTCTGCGTCTATTGTTTCAGAAACCTTCCTGAACAGCGGAGAAAGGCCCAGCGCCCAACCGCCGCTGCGGTACATGAATCCCGGAGCCACAGTCATGTCGAGCCTTGTGTTCGCATGACGGAGGTCCTTCAGCTTCGCAAGATTTGATGACTCGAAATCCATCCTTGCACCTATGGTCCATGAACCGTTCATATCATAGGCAAGACCTCCGCCAAAGGCATAGGTCTGGAGAGTCTTGCGGCCAGGAGTGAACTCAAGTACGTCAATCGGGAAATATCCCGGCTTTATGAACATTGATCCGCACATTCCGTAACCTTCTGTCTGGTCGAAAGAGAAGGAACCTGTAAGTGACATGCGGTCGAAATGGAGGACACTTTCCGTCACAGCACCGGCGCTCCACCTGCGGGAAGCCTGCCATGTATCACGGAAATCGCCCTCCTCATATTGTCCGTAAACCTCTGCATATGAACGGGAAAGGCTGTCCTGCCTGATACCGGCGACATTCCGTGACTCCTGCCAGAAGCTGCTTCGACGGACTTCGTCGAAGGTCTGGGCAGAGACCCACGCACTGCACGAGAGCAGGCAAAGAAGCAGTATGTATCTTACCTTATTCATGCAATGACTGTTTTTCGCGTTCGTAGAAATCGTTCAGGGAGTTATTGGTATCCTGCAGTATCTCATAGCCTGCGTTTTCACTCGCCTGCTCATCTATGTTCCTCATCAGACTGCGGCCCAGATAAAGGTCAGTCTGTGTGACATATCCCGCATCAAGAGACGGCGCAAGTCTCTTGGAGTTGGTCGATGACGTTCCGTCGAAGACCTCGACGGCATCGACCACCCACTCATAAGGGACCTTGACAACATTATCCACGGTACTGCCCGGCACAGGAATGATGGTGTCGCTCCGTCTTACATAATCTTCGATGGCAACTCCTTCCGCCCTGAAGATAACAAGCGTCGGAGAACTTATCGAAAGAGTATACGCATTCGCCTTTCCTGTCTTGACCACGACATTGAGATACCTGTCAACGGATATCTGGTCTCCGGGAGCAGGGTGGTTGGTAGTATTCGGGAAGTATGTGTTGTTATAGCACACGAAGTATTCCGGCTTGTTCAGATTCACTGACAGAGGATATTGGGCAGCGTGGTCCACAGCACCCTTGAGACATATCACGGCATCCTCCCCCGGCTGCAGAGGAAAATCATCTCCGTCACCAGGGAACTGCCATACCGCCTGGATTATCGGAAGGAATTCAGGATATACGGTGTCTCCGGTAGCAGGGTCCTTCGACACCCACGGATTGCTTCCGGTCGAATTGTAAGGAGAGAAGGTGCCGAAACACAGACCGTCCAGATACTGTACCTTATAATCATTGTTGTGCAGGATGAAGTACTGGTCGTACTGATAGTTGCCCTCCTGCGGAAGTTTCTTGCAGCCGCCGCAATATATCTCCTTGATTACAATTGTTCCTGACTTCGAAACGGATATACGGAGACTCAGCGTCATATCCTTTCCGGAAAGCACCACCTTGTCAGCGGCTCCGTTGAAAATGTTTCCGTCCTCCCGTCCGTTAAGATTCACTCTGTAAAGTCCGTTCTGCAGACGGAATGAAGCCTGACCGGAAATATCGGTCATCGCTGCATAACGGCTTCCTGTATTGATATCCTCGACGAGCACCGACGCTCCTTCACGGCTGAAATCTCCTTCAGGCCACTGCGCGGCAACCGTAAGGACATTCAGACCCTCCTGATACGGATCGGTGGTCTTGATATCCACGCAGGCTGCAGCCAGCAGAACCATGGTCAATATGTACAGTACTCTCTTCATTTCCTAAAATTTAAGACGGCATGTCAGGCCGTAATAGAAGGCCGGGGTGAAGATTGCTCCGACACCGGTAGCAATCGACTTCACATACGGCCTCGAATTCGTAAAGTTGTTTGCAAAGAACGACAGGGACACATGGTCTCCGATCTCCTTTGTTATGCTCAGGTTGGCCGACATATACGGTCCATAGCCGTCCTGCGCGAATGTATATGCATTAGCCGACTTCAGGATCAGGTTTGAGAACTCCGGATCCGCCGCCTGTACATCGGTGAAAGGATGCACATTCCCTTCCAGATCCATATATGCCACAGGGTACACTGCAGTAAAGGAGTTGCCGTCGCTGATATTGCCTCCTGTAGGAGTCTTGCCGTTCTCGCTTACTGTAAACGCATAATCCTTTCCGTCATATTTTGAAAGATCCCTTCTCCTTCGCAGAAGGGACATCTCCAGACGGCATGTGATGATAAGACGGACCTGCGGAATATGTGTTATGGCAGTAAGGTTCGCGTCCAGATTATGGGTGATCCTGCCGTTCACGACCGCATTCGCGCTGCCTCCGTTGGCATATATTCCCACATACTGGTACGATCTGTCCGAAAGCGAAGTGTGCGACCATCCGTTCTGATAGAAATACGACAGCTGCTCGTTCAGATAACTTGTATATGTATACGATGCATCCAGTCGGAATGTGGTGCGCAGAGGAGTGATTTCAGGAAACTCGACCACCAGTTCGGCACCGGCCCTGTGTATGTCGGAGCCGTTGTTCTGCTGCATTGACTTTACAAATGTACGGTCGGTGACCTTGACATCCATCGGAGTCCAGTATTCATCGTCGCCGCCGCGAAGATATACCATTCCGGTCTGACTGTCTATCTTCATCTGCGGATCCGCAGGCATCTCGAATCCCTCCGGACGCTGAAGAATGTTGTATGAGAACGGATCATACACATCCAGGAAGTTATACGGATTCTTCGTTATGTTATAGAATCCTACCAGAGAGACTTTCGTATCGAGGAATTCGGCATCGAATCCGAACTCGGCATTACTGTTTCTCTGCCACTTCAGGTCAGGGTTGTACCTGACCGTATACGGCTGTGTATAATAAACATAGCTTGCGGCATCGGCATATGAGAATCCGAAGGACTGTATGTCCCTGTATTCCTGCTTCGGATAAAGCACATAATACGAAGGGAGCTTTTCGGTTATTCCCCATCCTCCCCTGACGGCAAAGCCTTCCGAAAACGTCCACTTTGCGTTGAATCTTGGAGAGAATGTCGTCTTGGTGCCGTATAATGAATTGGATATGAATACATTCTCCATACGAAGACCTGCAGTCACCTCCAGTCTTGTCTTACCTATCGGCAGAGTAATATGTTCCTCGACATATGCAGAGAGATTGTGCATGAACGGGTAATCTGTGTACGGACGCGGACGATAGCCGTTTGCCGCAAGGGACGGATCCTTATAATACTCACCCTGACCGACGTTTCCGTTAGCCTTCCACTGCACTCCTGCCTTGAGGGAACTCTTCATCTCGTCCCACCTCTTGTGCCAGTTATACTTGAGGGAAGCGGCAAAATCCAGTTCCTTCGAATCGGTGATCTGGTCAGAGAAGAATGTAAGAGGCAGACGGTCAGCCAGATAATATCCCTCCTGCTGCGCATGTACGGCAGGCTGCTGGGAGCCGTACGACTCATACTTATGCCAAGTATAGAGGTCATCATGGAAACTTACCGAAGCATCCAGCTTGAGATTCGTGATCCAGGACCTGTTAAGGAGCCATGTAAGCGAAGTGTTTCCCCTGAACACATTGTCACGGGCCTTTTCATATTCTCCCGTGAAGGCATCCGGATCGTCCTTGGAATTCATTCCTCCAAGGTTTCCCGTAAATCCCGCCTCGAAGCGAAGGACTTTTGCAAAGGTATTGCTGTAATTGAGAGTGATTCCAGTCCTGGTATACGACTGATATGGAGAAACCAGCTTCTTCACCGCTCTCGCCCACTCCGCGCTGACATTCAGGATTCCATTGTCATCCTGCAGATCTATACCCTTCGAAACCGAAGTCTGATATGTACGGGGATTTACTGAAAACGTCACATTGACAGGTGTCCGGCCTTTTCGTGTATTTATCTTTACCATTCCGCTGTTCAGGTCGCCGTATTCCGCCGACGGCACACCGGTAATGACCTCGACAGATTCGATGTTGTCGACAGCCACGCTTCTTGTATCCACACCGTTCATTTCTCCGAAAGAAGCATTGTTGCCTAGACGTACGCCATCGACCTCGACAGCCGTACCGAATGCGGAATTGCCAAGTGTCGAACCGCCTTCTCTCAATGAAAATGTGTTTTCGGTCGTGAGATCCGGATTCACAGTCTTTCCTCCAGGAAGAAGGGAGGCGACATCCGTCATGTTCGAGAGCTGGAGATGGTTCAGGGCATCACGGCCCAGACTATGGGATGTGCTCAGGCCGTCCTTTGACTTCTGTGCAGTCACGACCACTTCGTCAAGGGCAAGGGAACTTTCATGAAGAACTATCTTCAGTCCCTCGACATCCTTGCGGACGTCAACCTCTACCGAAACCGTGAGATATCCCAGGCACGAGACCTCCAGCATATATGTTCCGGGCTGAATCTTTTCAAAGGAGAAATTTCCGTCGATGTCCGTTGTCGTCCAGAGATAATCCTCACCCAGCTGCACGGCCGCCCCTATTACAGGTACTTCCGTTCCATATTCAGTCACGCTTCCCGACAATGCACGCAACTTTCCGGACGCGGTCTCAGCCGACAGCCAGAAGCAGACCGACGACAGGACCATGAGGACCGGTACAATCAACATATTTGTCAGTAAGCGACGCATATTTCCACTAATAAGACAAATATATTAAAAATATGCCGACTTGAATACAAATCGACATAAAAAAAGCCGACCATAGTAATGGACGACCTGCATATATTGAACCCCGTCGGGTGACTTTCAAAATTTAAGTCAGCATTTCTGCTGACTCTTGGAGCGGAAAACGAGACTCGAACTCGCGACCCTAACCTTGGCAAGGTTATGCTCTACCAACTGAGCTATTTCCGCATATTTTCCGAATGGGATTGCAAAGGTACGAAGATTTTTGAAACCTGCAAACTTTTTTCTAAAATTTTTACAAAAAGTGGCTGATTTTTAATTTTTCAGCCACTTTTTCTTCTTTTATAGAGATGTTTCGAACTCTTTAAGGAAGCGAAGGTCGTTCTCAAAGTAGTTGCGGAGGTCACGAACCTGCCACTTGAGCATAGCGATACGCTCGACTCCCATACCGAATGCAAATCCGCTGTATTTCCTACTGTCTATGCCTGAAGCCTCCAGGACGTTAGGGTCTACCATTCCGCAGCCCATGATTTCAAGCCATCCTGTTCCCTTGCAGATGTTGCAACCCTTTCCTCCGCAGATGTTGCAGCTTACGTCAACCTCGGCTGACGGCTCCGTGAACGGGAAGTACGAAGGACGCATACGGATCTGCGTCTGCGCACCGAACATCTCACGGGCAAAGAGAAGTATAGCCTGCTTCATGTCAGCGAAGGTCACGTTCTCGTCGATGTAAAGACCCTCGACCTGATGGAAGATACAGTGTGCACGGGCTGAAATCGCCTCATTACGGAACACACGTCCAGGGCATACTATGCGGATCGGAAGCGGCATCTTCTCCATTGCACGCACCTGTACCGAAGAAGTATGGGTACGGAGGAGAACCGGATTATCGCTGTCCTTGATGAAGAAAGTATCCTGCATCTCACGGGCAGGGTGTTCAGGAGGGAAGTTCAGCGCCTCGAACACATGCCAGTCGTCCTCGATTTCAGGACCTTCGGCAACATCGTATCCGAATTTGCGGAAAATGTTCACGATTTCCTCTCGGGCAATCGATACAGGGTGACGCGATCCAAGAGCGACAGGATCACCCGGCATTGTATAATCAAAAGACGGAGCACCGGTTTCAGGCGATTCAGCAGCGGCTTCCTTCAGGGCCTCTATCTTCGCTGCAGCCGCATTCTTAAGGATATTCAGTTTCTGTCCATACTCTCTCTTAAGTTCCGGAGCCACTGTCCTGAACTCTTCGAAAAGAGCTGTCACAGAACCCTTCTTACCAAGAAGGCGGACACGTGCTTCCTCTATCTCCTGCTCTGTCCTGCACGACAGGGCTTCAATTTCAGCCATCAGGGCTTCAATGCGTTCTCTCATATTTATATGCTGTTTCTATAATTTTACTCTTCAACCGGATAACCTATCGCGATTACGCAATATGGACGGAGACCGTCCTTGATGCCAAGAAGTTCTGTCACGTAATCTTCCGCCTTCGCTCCGTCCGGCTCATCCTTCAGACGCGGACGTCCGTTTACATGCACCCAGCAGCTGACAAGATCCATCGCGGTCACCGCAAGCTGGACGAATGTGGCGGATATGGCACAGTTGTCTACCCACAGGTCTGTCTTTGTCTCATCACCCATCACGACTATAGCCGACTGAGCACCGGCGAGAAGACCGGAACCGTAGTCGCGCATCTGTGAAAGGGCCTCAAGAGTATCCTTGTCCTCTATTATCATGAATGCGGAACTCCTGCTGTTCCTTGAAGAAGGTGCAGTCTGGGCCACCTTCACAATGGCATCCAGAATCTCCTTCTCGACCGGTCTGTCGGAATACTTCCTTACGCTGTGCCTTTTCTCTATTACTTCCAAAAAATCCATATGCCGTTGTTTAGATTCCTACTTTCCTTCTGACTTTGCCTTGCGTTTCTCACGGGCCTTTATGGTCTTTGCCGCTCCTGACTTCAGATACGCCTTCCACTGCTCCTCGGTAAAGATTTTCTTGTAGGTTGCATCTATCTGCTCCATCCACTTATCCTGCACCGACTGATACAGAGACACGTTGCTCACCTTTGAACCCTGAAGCTTCTGATATTCCGTCATGATGGCCGAAAGGTCGTGCTTCAATGTGGAATCAACATAAAAGACCTGCCAGTCCTCAAGATCAAGAATCCTCTGAAGCCTGTCAGCCTCTTCTTCCGCCTGCAGATATACATCCGGACCTTCCTGCTGCTGGGCAAAGGCAGGAGCGCTGAAAATCATCTGTACCAACAGGGTAAAAGCCGACAGAACAGTCAAATTCAATTTCATAACTTTCAAAAATTTTTATAGTTTTGCATAATATCGCAAAAAACGACACAAAAGTAATTAATTATAATAAAAGTACAAAATGAGAAGACTTTCTACAGCCATCCTCTTTTCGATCCTGGCGGCTGTCGGACTCGCGAGTCTCGACAGTCACGCCTGCACGAATGTGCTCGTGACAAAGGGAGCAAGCACCGACGGTTCCAACATGGTTTCATATGCAGCGGACTCGCACCAGCTTTACGGAGAGCTTTATTACGCTCCGGCCGGAATCTGGGGCAAGGATGACATGCGTCAGATAAACGAGTGGGACACAGGTAAATTCCTCGGCTACATCCCACAGGTTCCAAGGACATATCAGAGAGTCGGAAACATGAACGAGCATCAGCTCATCATCGGCGAAACCACATATGGAGGACGTCCTGAACTCGAAGACCCTAAAGGAATCATGGACTACGGTTCTCTTATCTATGTGGCTCTCGAAAGGGCAAAGACAGCCAGAGAGGCCATCAAGGTTATCGTAGACCTTGCAAACACATACGGATACTATTCAAGCGGAGAGTCGTTCTCGATCGCTGACACTGAAGAAGTATGGGTGATGGACCTCATCGGAAAGGGTCCGGACAACAAAGGTATCGTATGGGTGGCTCGCCGCGTTCCTGACGGCTACATCTGCGCCCACGCGAACCAGGCACGCATCAGCACCTTCCCTCTCGACGATCCTGAGAACTGCATGTATGCTCCTGACGTGATCACATTCGCACGTGAGAAGGGATATTTCAGCGGCGAGGACAAGGAATTCAGCTTCTGCGACGCATATGCACCGCTTGACTTCAGCGGAATGAGGGGCTGCGAGGCTCGCGCATGGGCTGCGTTCAACATTCTCTGCGACGGAAAGTTCACTTTTGAGGATGAGAACGGAAACGTAGTCACAAAGGATGCATACGACTATATCGACTATGCGATGGGATGGGACAAGACAAAGAGGTTCCCTCTCTTCGTGAAGCCTTCACGCAAGATCAGCGTAAAGGATGTGGCTGACGTGATGCGTGACCATTACGAGGGCACTCCTATGGACATGACCGCAGATATCGGAGCCGGCGGAAACGCACTTCCATACCGCTGGAGGCCTATGGGATTCGAGGTAGACGGCAAGGAGTATGTCAACGAAAGAGCCATCGCCACCCAGCAGACAGGATTCTGGTTCGTGGGACAGTCACGCGGACATCTTCCTGACGAGATCGGAGGCGTGAACTGGTTCGGATGCGACGATGCGGCGACATCATACCTCACCCCTATCTACACTTCGACAAACGAAGTTCCTGAATGCTTCCGCGTAGGAAACGGTGACATGATCACATACTCACCTACATCAGCATTCTGGATGACGAACCGCGTGGCGAATGCCTGCTACAGAGCATACAACATCATGTTCCCTACAGTTGATGCGGAAATCGACGCATGGGAAAACGCCATGATGGAGGCAGTTGCAGCAGCGGACGCAGAGGCGTTGAAGATATACAAAGAGGCTGACAAGAAGCCTCGGAAGAAGATCAGCCGCAACGACAAGGCACGCAAGATCGTCGATCCTTATGCTGAGGTCCGCAATTATCTGACCGCTTTCTCCGTTGACAATGCGCAGAAGATATTCGACAAATGGGTGGCGCTCGAGCAGCTTCTTCTTGTGAAGTTCATCGACGGAAACGTGAAGGCGCAGAACGAAGACGGAAGCTTCGTCACAAACGAGCACACCGACCGTATTCCTGACAAGATCAGCCAGCCGGGCTACACTGAACTCTGGAAGGCTGTCGTAGCAGAAAAACACGGCAAGACAATAGAAGTACGATAATGGCAAAGAAATCAACCATATTGAAAAACTGGCCGAAGTACCTCCTCCAATGGGGAGTACTTGCGGCCTTGATACTGTTCCTTACGGGACTCATCCCGTCAAAGGAAGCTGCAGATCCTGAGACTTACTGTCCTCTGGGAGGTCTTCAGGCTCTTGCCACATATCTTGCACAGGGATCGCTTCCGTGCAGCATGTCCTCCGTGCAGGTGATGATGGGAATAGCGCTTGTCGCAGCTGTCGTGCTCTTCAGCAAGCTCTTCTGCGCATACATCTGTCCTGTCGGCACTGTCCAGGACCTTCTTGGAAAGGCTCGCAAGGCTATGCACATCAAGGGCCTGAAGATCAGAAACGGATCTGTCCTCGACAAGGTTCTCCGCATAGTAAAGTATGCTCTTGTATTCTGGATATTCTATATGACAGTGGAGGCCAGCGAACTCTTCTGCAAGAACCTTGACCCTTATTATGCTGTCGCAACAGGATTCAAGGGAGAGATAACCCTCTGGATGTCTCTTGTTACAGTCGGATTCGTGGTTCTGGGAAGTTTCCTCATCGACATGTTCTGGTGCCGTTACCTCTGTCCGCTCGGAGCGATTTCCAATTCACTGAAATTCTGGGTGTGGATCGGCGTGCTGTTCGGTGCATATTATGTAGCAGATGTGCTTGGAGCGGATATTCCTTGGGCTGTGCTTCTGGGAGCTTTCTGCATCCTGGGCTATCTTCTCGAGGTATTCCATGCGAAACCTAAGCTTCAGGTGCTTTATGTGATGAAGGATAACGCAGCCTGCAACAACTGCGGACTCTGCATGAAGAAATGTCCATACCACATTGACGTAAAGTCGTGCCCTAACGGCAGAGTGGAATCAGTGGACTGCACCCTCTGCGGAGAGTGTGTGGCAGCTTGTTCTACAGGAGCGCTGAAGGTAGGAGTATGCCGCAACAGACAGGCTAAATGCTGGAAATATGTTCCTGCCGTACTTACTGTGGTTCTTATAGCATTCGGAATGTGGGCAGGAGGAAAGTTCGAACTTCCTACCATCGACATGAAATGGGGAATAGAGACCGTTGCGGAAGACGGAACCGTAACGCAGCTCGTGGACCCTTCGACATTGCAGACACTGGAGATAGAAGGTCTCCGCTCTGTAAAATGTTATGGCAGTTCGATGACATTCAAGGCACAGGTTGAAAAGGTGCCGGGAGTGCACGGAGTAAAGACATTTGTAAACAGACACTCTGTGGAGATTCTCTATGACCCGGCAAAGACCACTGCAGAGAAGATTCAGGAAGCCATCTATACTCCTGTGAAATTCAGGGTGAACACTCCGGACCATAAATCCGTAGATTCCCTTAAGGTAGTCACGATCCGCACCGAGAAGATGTACGACAAGCTCGACATCAACTATCTCGGAATGCAGATGAGACTTACAGGCAAGAAGATCTATGGTCTCGAATCCGAGTTCTCGTGTCCTCTCATAGTCCGCGTGATCATGGATCCTTCAGAAGATCTTGACGAAGACTGGTTCGAGGAGATCGTCGAGATGGATGTTCTTCAGATGCCGGTTCATGGCGGTGGCGTCAACGAGATCGAGGTGGACTACGAGTTCATTGAAATGGAGGACGGATTCACCATGATAAGCACTGCCGACTTCATCAGAAACATGTTCTCTTCGTTCAACGTACAGTGGAAGAGCCGCATCGAGGCTGCAGAAGGCAAGCAGCAGTACATGTATGAAATCGTCGACAGGAACTACGAGAAGCCTATCATCCTCCGCAACATGCCGTACCTGAGCAATCACCTTTCGAAGCATGAGGGAGTCATAGGTGTTTATCTCACTCTTAACGACGACCTTCAGCCATGCATACGCATCAGGTTTGCTGATCCGATGACCCGGGAGAGGCTTTGGGAGCTCATGACCATGGAGACATGGACCATCACCTATAAGGCCGATGATGTACGCGAGGAGGCAGCGAAGTTCACCTTCAAGACTCCTGGAAACTGCTATCCGATGTAATTGATATGAATATCAGAAAGTATATAATTCTTGGAGTATTGGGTCTGGCCTTTTGGAGCGTTCAGCAGGCGAAGGCGGATGAGGGCATGTGGATGATCAATGCCATTGACGCCGCCCTGGAGAAGAAGATGCAGGAGAGAGGAATGGAACTGTCTGCCCGGGAGATCTACAATGCCGATGCTCCAGGGGCAGGAGTTGCCGATGCCGTGGTATCCATGGCGTTCGGATGTACCGGAAGCATGATCTCGGATCAGGGACTGCTGATAACGAACCACCATTGTGCCTATAGCGATGTCCATGGGCTAAGTACTCCGGAGCACAATTATCTTGAGGAAGGATTCTGGGCGTTCCGTTCGGAGGACGAGGTAAACATAGCAGGCAAGAGCGTATATTTCCTGAAGCGCGTTCTGGACGTTACCGATGAGGTGTTGAAGCTTCAGGCAGGCCTTATTGCCGAAGGCAAGCCTGCCGGAAGCCGCAGGGTAAGCCACCTGATCGAGACAAAGTACAGGAAGGAAAGCGGACTTGACGCATGGCTTTCGTCCATGTGGAGAGGATCAAGGTACTATCTTGCACTCTATGAAGTTTATAATGATGTGCGCCTGGTAGCGGCTCCGCCTGTATCATCGGCAGCCTTCGGAGGCGACATCGACAACTGGGAATGGCCGCAGCATAAGTGCGACTTCGCCCTATACCGCATCTATACCGCACCTGACGGATCGCCAGCCGGGTATTCAGAGGACAATGTTCCTCTAAAACCTACGCGCAGACTGAACATCTCACTTGACGGATACCAGGAGGGCGACTACACAATGATCATCGGCTACCCTGGCAGCACAAACCGCTACAGCAGTTCGTTCGAGACAGACTTCACAGAGACCCTGAAGCATCCGGTAAACAATGCCATCCGCGGAAGGCAGATGGATATCATCAAGGGATGGATGGACAGGGACCCGGACATCCGTCTCAAGTATTCTGACTATTTCTTCAGCCTCAGCAACATGCAGGAGTGCTTCAGAGGAGAGCAGGAATGTTTCGGACGTTTCGATGTAGTGGAGCAGAAGGAGGATCTTGAAAAGGAACTCCAGGAATGGATCGATGCTTCGCCGGAGCGGACTGCAAAATGGGGCGGTATCCTCAAAGCATTGAAGACGGGATACAGCTCGATCCGAGAAATCGAAAGACATCAGAGTTACTACAGGGAGACCATGATCCGAGGTTCCCAGCTGGCCCTGATAATGCGCAGGGCACACAACCCGCGCAATAAGGCCGGACAGGGAGAAAAGATGCTGGAGAAATATGCAGAGATCGATCTCCGCGTGGAAAGAGACCTTTTTGAATATGCAGTCGATGTGTTCGTCATAAACCTTGATACTGTCTATATGAGCCCTTGGCACATGGAACTTATCGAGTCCTTCAGCAAGGACGGGACATGCGACACAAAGGCTTTGTCGGATGCATTATGGGAGAGCAGCATCTTTACTTCCGAAGAAGGTATAGCACGTCTGGGACGCTGGGAGGTTCCGAATGAGGAGATTGTCGCAGACTCTCTGTGCAGATTCGTGATGGACATTAACTCCATGGACTTCACAAATGCAAAGGCGGCTGCAGAAGGCACTCCGAACCTGACTGCCCTGAACAGGGAATATACCCATGCCCTGTATCAGATGAGGCTTGAAAAAGGTCTCGTGCAGTATCCTGACGCCAACTCTACCATGAGAATAACTTACGGACGCGTCGGGGGCTTCGAGCCTCGCGACGGTGTCGTTTGCGACTGGAAGACTACTCCTGCCGGCATCCTGGAGAAATTCAACCCTGCAGACTATGACTTCTACCTCAACGACAGACAGCATCTTCTGTACAGCGCACGTCAATGGGGGAAATGGGGTTTCGGGCCGGACGGAAGCCAGATGTATGTAAACTTCCTGACCGACAACGATATCACAGGAGGTAATTCCGGCAGTCCTGTCCTCAACTCGAAGGGTGAACTGATCGGACTTGCCTTCGACGGCAACAAGGAATCCCTCGCCAGCGATGCCATGTGGACGGAAGGATACAACAAATGCGTATGCGTCGATATCCGCTTCATCCTCTGGACCCTCGACCGCTACGCCGGCATGACCCGCATCATCGACGAACTGGGACTGTAACATCGATATCTATCTTTCCTTGATTCAACATTTTTTTATATATTTGCAATATCACGTAAATGAAGTGCCTATGACATATTAACTGTTATTGTACGTATACTATAAAAATATATTGGAAAAGCGTTTAGCTTTATTCTATCATCCAGAAAGTTTGGCGACTAAAAGATTCGATAGGAATATTGCGAAAATGCTCGTGTGTAATGCGCGGGCTTTTGGATGTTCTATCGAATCAGGTATTGCCAAACACCTCTGGATGAGAACGCTAAAAGTACCGCGTTTTTCTGTATGCGTAATCTTATCCAAAGGTACTACAGAAGTATCCGAAAATCTGGAATAGAGTAGGAAAAATCTATTACATTGATAAAATGAAAAAGATATTATCATCTCTTACAATGCTTTCCATTATGTTCATAACAAGTTCATGCGGAGCATTTGCTAATATGTCATATGACGATGCTTATAATGTAGGATACGGTATCGGTACTGCTGCCAGATACCTCATAGACAATTAAAAAATGAAATTTCCATTCCTAAAGATTCTTATTGGATTAACCTTTATCTGCGCGTGTTCGAATCCCACAAAATATATTGATCTTCAATATATTGAAGGAGGAACATTCACTATGGGATCTGATGACGAATCTGCCGAATCCGACGAACGTCCGCCACACATGACGGAAGTAAGGTCGTTCTATCTCTGCAAATACGAAGTCTCTCAGAAACTCTGGGTCAAGATAATGAAAATCAATCCATCTTATTTTCAAGACCCTGATAATCCTGTTGAAAGTGTTTCTCATGAGGATATTCAATTATTCCTCGAACGACTAAACTCTATGACAGGTAAAAAATATAGATTACCTACAGAGGTTGAATGGGAATACGCAGCCTAAGGCGGAAAATATCATAATTACAGTGGAGGAGATATCCTGGACAATGTTGGATGGCATAAGAATAATTCAGAAGAAAAAACCCATCATATAGGAACATTGGCACCAAACCAGCTTGGAATATATGATATGACAGGCAATGTACATGAATGGTGTCAAAATGTGTATGATGGGACTGATTATGCAAACAACACTGTAACACATGTTGACTATGATCTTTATTTTGTGTTTCGCGGAGGTAGTTTCTATAGTGACTCCACTCACTGTAGAATAACAAACAGGAATCATGCAATATTCAACGCAAGGAACTTTAGTTTGGGATTTCGATTAGCACATGATATAGAAAATTGATATGAGACTATTTTTATTTTTCACATGTCTGCTTATACCGACATTGTCTTTTGCTGATATTACAAGGGACGACACAGAGTCTTTTGTTTATTTCGAAACACAAAGTGATTCGGATGCATCTGTCATAGACATTCTAGTTTATGCAAACTCGGCTGTTGATGATTTATGCAATTATTTCAACGATAGTTGGGCTAATACTGCATTAACAATCTACTGTAGTTTTGGTGGCGACATGTATACATGCACTGCATATAAAGTTGTCCAAGCTGCATGTACGGTAAATGGCGCTGTCAAATTAATGATAGAAGGAGACGCTAGTGCTGCCTTGAAGAAAATGATTTCAGGAGCAACTAAAATTTACAGTGTATCTAAAGTCTCCGATAAGTTTTACATAAAAGATTAATTATAAAACAATGAAAAGACTACTTATCATACTGATGCTATGTGCATCATATATTTGTTTCGCAGAAGTAAATTCAACAGACACATTTTCCACAGAAAACATTCAACAATCTGTTGTCTTTCGTACAACCCAACATCTGGTATCAAGAGATGGTCGTGAAATATATTTATATCCTAGTAGAAAATGTGAATTGTTTGATGGAGACAGATTAATCGCAACATGCACATACAGGCTACAGGACGGAGAAGTGCGTTTATTGGATGAAAATGGCGATACTGTTTATAAAGGAACCTACAGATTATCCAATGACAGAAGAAATTTATCTTCGTTAACACTTGCTGGAACTACTTATTATACGAGATAATTCTATATCGGTAGCTGTTCTTTCGATATCGACATCTTCGAAAAGGCGAAAAGCCTTTTGCCAAGATCTTTGAGGGAGGCTCCGATATGATAGACATCATCATCCACGATCAGAAAGCGGTCGTGGATGTTTTTTGTCTGGAATATGACAATAGGAGGATACTGGGAGTTGTGCCTAGCAAGATCCTGTTTTAGGGTTGTCGTCAGACGTCCTGTCCTGATTTCCGCCGACACGCCTGCCTGTCTCTTGGACAGCATCAGCAATACGTTCTCGTCTATGTAGTTATCGATCAGTATAAGACTTTTCCTTGCAGATATGATAAGATCAGTCGCAAATACATATGCATCGAATATCTGCCCATCATAAAACACACCCTCCACCGGAGGCAGGGAAGTACGGACAAAGAAATCGATTTTCTGACCATATTCATTAAGACGGTTTTCATATTCTGTCATACGCCTGTCAAAGCGATCTTCGATCTGATATAACCGCTGATTGATGGAATATCCTCGTAATAAATACTCCTTAAGAACTGTATTTGCCCATTGACGAAATAAAATACCCCTCTCGGACTTTACCCTATATCCAATAGATATTATCATGTCCAGATTATAATATTCCATGTAACGTTCCACCCATCGCTCTCCTTCCTTCTGAACTGTCGCAAAATTTGCGACAGTTGAAATATTTCGAAGTTCTTCTTTCAGAGCATTGTTGACATGCTTACCTATTGTCTTTACATCCCTTCCAAACAACAAAGCCATCTGGTTCCTGTTTAACCAAACAGTCTCACCTTCCACTCTTACCTCCAGGCTAGTCACTTTATCGGGTTGATAAATCACGATTTCGCCTTGACTTGAATTTCCATTCCTAGATTCCATATTTTCCATGCACCTCGCTTTTTTCCCTAAAGTTCAGCATATGGAATCTGCACGACAAATAAATGTGACGAATTTCAACCGATTATAAAAAAGAAATTTCTTTATTTTATAATCATCGCACTTTTCTTTGTTTTGGAGATTGAATATATAAACCGTAGTATATCAGATTTACAAGAATTCTATTGGGATTAGTTTGAGTTTCCATAAATCTGTGTATCTCATTTCAACTAATTGCACTATGTTTCTTAAACATCTATTCTGTCTTTTATCTACCTTGATAGTTATTACTTCATGTGACTTTCTCACCCACACAGAGGAGAGCAATTCTAACGACGCCATCAAGATAATTTCAAATATTCCAGACTCATTATATATTGAGTCTGATGACGAAAGGGAATATGGACTGACAATCCGCCCTGTCAAAGACAAGGATTTGACTGAAGATTAGGCTGGTACCGTCGGTTGAGTGCAGCTTACAAATGAGTCAGCCGACAGTAATCTTTTATAATACACTGATATACAATATCTTGCAAAAACATAGCGTCGGCTGAGTGCAGAAAGTTCTGGTGTCAGCCGACGCTTATTGCTTTTAATGTAGTATTCCCTTGTCCGAACTAACTTCCCGTGTCATATCGACCGAGCGAGGCGAGTGGAGCAAGCGACTTCGTCGGTTGCTCGTCTCCCTACGGTCCCTCGACATGACAACTTCCAGAAACTGTATCAACCAATTTTCGGTACTATCATATCATTCAGCCTACGGCACCGTCACCGGAATATACAACCTCCGGCGACTACAGATCAAGCGCTCCGGGTGGCTCGACCCATGAGGGCAGTCCTCGCGCTTGACTGTTGCCCGGTTATCACCCGAAATGTCCAGGTGACCTGAAATCCTCCATTTGTAATGCTGAACGAAGTGAAGCATCTTTAGAGTAAAGATCCTTCGCTGACGCTCAGGATGACAGAAGGGATGGCTCAGGATGACAATCTGAAGTTTCAATCAAAAAATACACAGTGTTTTTCGTTTGAAACTCTCGTTTTCCTAGAATTTCCCTCTAAAATTCAATGTTTTAGGATTTTCGATCAAAAAATAGGCGATATTTTTGATTGAAAGTTCCTGTTACAACAATGAGCCGTGTAAATTCGTATATCCTTCTTTAAGGTATGGCAGGGTATGGAAGGAGGCGAGCGGAGCATATACCTCTGCTCCTGCGGAGCGAGCCCCTTCCATGCCCTGACCCTTTCTAAGAACTGCTGTGACAGTTTTCCTGCAAAAAACGACACAGCTGTCGCTAAAACAAGGGTTTTGAAGGGATTATAGACACACCTGTACCAGAAATCCGTTCAAAACTGTCACAGCTGTATCATAAATATGAACTTCCGCTCTGCAGGTCGGGCAACAACATCCCTGAGAGCAGTATTTCAGTATATGATATATACAAAATACAACTACCACAGTACCAACCGTTTACAGGAAGTGCATGCTGCCACGGGGGAGCACGCACTTTCTGTATTTGGGTAATTCTCAGATGGTTACAGTTTACGCTTTGTCGCTGACGACGATCTGACCGTCATGGACGTCGACGAGAATTACCGAGTCGCGGCGGACATGACCGTCAAGGATGGACTTGGCAAGGAGGTTTATCAGCTCCTTCTGCATGAGTCGCTTGATAGGACGGGCACCGTACTGCGGCTCGTAACCTTTCGTGCTCATATAGTCCTCAAAACCTTCTGTAAACTCGACAACAACTCCGTTTTCGGAGAGCTTTTCCTGGAGGTCGCGCATCTGCATGCGGAGGATCTCGCGGATGTCGGTCTGCGACAGAGGCTCGAACATTATGACTTCGTCTATTCGGTTCAGGAACTCCGGACGGACAGTCCTCTTCAGGACTTCAAGGACTTCCTCACGACAGTCAGCCAGCAACTTCTGGCGGAGAGATTCCGTTCCGTCTGACGGAGAATCGCCTCTCGGATACAATCCGCTTTGCGGCTCAACGTTCGGCTCCTTCTCCGTCAGAGGGAACGGTTCTGCGGGCAGTCGTTCCATATAGGACTGAATGATGTCGGCACCGACATTCGAGGTCATTATGAGGATGGTGTTCTTGAAATCGACGGTGCGGCCCTTGTTATCGGTAAGGCGGCCGTCGTCAAGCACCTGAAGAAGGGTGTTGAACACATCCGGATGGGCTTTCTCAATCTCGTCAAGAAGTACGACCGAATAAGGTTTGCGACGAACTGCTTCCGTAAGCTGACCACCCTCGTCATATCCGACATATCCCGGAGGCGCACCCACAAGGCGGCTGACGGTATGACGTTCCTGATATTCGCTCATGTCGATTCGGGTCATCATGTTTTCGTCGTTGAAGAGAAACTCAGCCAGAGCCTTCGCCAGCTCGGTCTTTCCGACGCCTGTCGTACCCATGAACAGGAATGAGCCTATAGGTCTCTTCTCGTTCTGAAGGCCGGCACGGGAACGGCGGACCGCATCGGCCACAGCTTCGATTGCTGCATTCTGCCCCACAACCCTCTTATGAAGTTCCGTCTCCATCCGGAGCAGCTTGGCCCTTTCGCTTTCCAGCATCCTGTGTACAGGTATGCCGGTCCATTTTGCAACCACCTCCGCAATGTCCTCCGGGGTTACGGCCTCCGTAATGATCGGATCCTTGATTTCTGCCTGACGGGCAGTCAGTTCATCTATGCGAGCCTGGGCTTCAGCCATCCTTCCGTAACGGATTTCCGCTACTTTTCCATAGTCTCCTGCCCTCTCCGCATTATGTGCCTCAATCTTGTAGTCCTCCATCTTCTGTCTCTGCTTCTGCAGTTCAGACAGGATACCCTTCTCTTCGTCCCAACGCTTGCGAAGCTCGTCCCTTTCCTTGTTCAAGGTCTTCAGTTCTTCCTTGATCTTATCCACCTTGAGAGATACTCCCTCACGTCTGATGGCCTCACGCTCGATTTCCAGCTGACGGATACGGCTGTCCAGTTCCGCAATCGGTTCAGGAACGGAATTCATCTCCAGACGCAGTTTCGATGCTGCCTCATCGACAAGGTCGATAGCCTTGTCCGGAAGGAACCTGTTGGTAATATAACGGTGCGACAGTTCGACGGCAGCAATCAGAGCATCATCTTCAATACGGACCTTATGGTGGTTCTCGTAGCGTTCCTTCAGACCTCGCATTATCGAAATCGATGCAGCAGGAGAAGGCTCGTCCACAATCACCATCTGGAACCTTCGCTCTAACGCCTTGTCCGTCTCGAAATATTTCTGATATTCGTCAAGGGTAGTCGATCCGATGGTGCGGAGTTCTCCACGGGCCAGAGCCGGCTTAAGGATATTTGATGCATCCATGGCCCCGGATGTACGTCCAGCACCGACCAGGGTATGTATCTCATCTATGAACAGGATAATCTCTCCGTCACTGTCCACGACTTCCTTCACAACACCCTTGAGACGTTCCTCGAACTCACCCTGATATTTGGCGCCTGCTATAAGGGCGCCAAGATCCAGGGAATAAATCATCCTGCTCTTGAGGTTTTCCGGTACATCACCGTCCACAATCTTCTGTGCGATGCCTTCCGATATCGCCGTCTTTCCGACTCCAGGCTCACCTACCAGAATCGGATTGTTCTTCGTTCTTCTGCTGAGTATCTGCAATACTCTTCTTATCTCTTCATCCCTTCCTATCACGGGATCAAGCTTGCCTTGCGCCGCCCTCTCATTAAGATTGACAGCGAATCTGCTCAGGTTTTCATATCTGTTTTCTGCCATCTTTCCGTTCATTTTCGTTTAACATACTCTGTTCGAAGATCCCTCGACTTCGCTCGGGATGACAGACGGGCGAATGCAACATTAGCCGTCTGTTCTTGCGAACAAACGGCTAAAGGTCAAATTATATTCCAAACCCTTTATTCTGACAAATTGTCAGTCAGGGATAAAAATCAATTACTCTGCTGTAGGCTCTGCAGGTGCCTCTGCTGAAGGAATTGCAGCCGGGAACTCAGGTGCAGCCTCTACCATCTCGATCTTCTCTGTGTAGTCAACACCCTTTCCTTCATTGTTGAGAGTGAAGGTTGAAACGATAGATACCACGAAGATGAAAGCTACGAGACCCCATGTGATCTTCTCAAGGATGTCAGTAGTCTGACGTACACCGAAAGTCTGGTTACCTGCTACGAAATTGCTGGCAAGTCCGCCACCCTTTCCGTTCTGAAGCAACACGATGAGGGTAATGAGTACGCTTGCTACAAGCACAAGCACTGTCAAAACTGTAAAAAGTGCGTTCATATTGTATTACAACTAATTTAATTCGTCA
>JAZNAW010000095.1:0-38999 GCA_045586745.1 Candidatus Cryptobacteroides sp. | reverse complement strand
GTAGAAGGCCTTGATCTCATCCGGAGATTCGGAAGGCACATCGACATTCACGAATGAAAACTCCTGGATATATCTTGCACTTGCCTTATATACAGTCACATAGCCATCCTCCGACACATATTCCTCACTCACTGTCACCTCTCCGTCCATCACAGGATCCTCAAGCACGCAGTACGGCAATTTCCCCTCAAGACTCTGGGAAACCGTCCGGAACACCACCCTGTCGATAAGTCCAGGCAGTTCATCAGATGAAGCGATGCTCAAGGTATCCGGAGTGGTCACCGTCACCGATGCCACCGGACTTGCAGACACAGCCCCGTCCTGATCGGTATAGGAACTGTTCTGGACCACATTCAGCATAAAGCTGCTACCCGGCGCCACCGTGAACTCACTACCCTCCAGAGCATTCCCCTCACCATCCTCAACCCGGTACGACAGCTCCGCACCCGGGTAAGTGTCAGTATGCGGAACCATACCTATATACTGCACTTCGAACTCCACGATCTCGAACTTGTTTTCCGCTCCGGCGATATTCCTCGGAGCCACCATCACTCCGAAATGTACGCTGACATTATATGCAGCCGTATCCTCAACCTCAATGGCCCTGGTAGCTGGTTCAGCCCTCCTTATCGTCACGGACGGGCGGCATACGGCCATTGCTCTTCCAGCCTCGGACGAACGGGTGATCTCGCCGGCAGACGCACCTCCTCCTTCTCCAAAATCAGCCTCTCTCAGCTCTATGTACGGCATCCCGATGTTCTGACCGAGGGAGTTCCGGTAGGTATAGACCTCGTAGTCCATATCCAGATCTATCGTCTGCTCTCCGAAACGGAACTGCTGGTCTATATTATGCGTAACAGGTTCCTCACCCTCTTCGGAATATGTCGGGTCGACATACTCAAGAAGCTCTGTCAACTCATTGAAATCCTTTGCATAAACGGTATCAAGCCTGACACTTACATTTATCCTGGCCTCCGGCTCGCAGGTGAAGACCGTCCCGTCCGGATCGGTATACGAACTGGTCTGACTGATGCTCATCTGAAGGTCTCCCGCACCCTCGACTACAGCCGGCTTTCCTATCTCCTGCCCGGTGTCGCCACCTTCAGGATTGATGATCTCATACTGAACTTCTCCAGCATCTCCAGCAGAAATCACTTCATCACCCGGTGTCGGATCTTCTGTCCCGGGCTTATCCCCAGGTTTTTCCGGCTCCGGCTTCTCCTGAGGCGTATCAGGCACATCCTGCTGAGGTTCGTCCGTACATCCGACCATCAGCCCCGTCATCAGAAAGACTGACAATGCTGCCGTAACAAATGTCTTGAAATGCATCTTCATATCGTCTTATTTTAGTTATCTTGTTTATGGGCTTTAGTCTTGAATCCCCGTTTCGTCTCTATTTTCCTGCTCCAAAGCACAAAAACGCCCGTATTTGTGCTTTCGATCTTGATTTTTGCGTCCCTAAGAACAAAACTGGGCGTTTTTGTGCTTTGGGACGGGTCGGGAGGTTAAATATGTTCCACTTCAGGATGTAGTTCGACACCGAATTTAGCCTTGACCGAGGCGATGATGCGCTTTTCCAGCCCGATGATCTCCTCTGGATACGCCTCTCCGGTATGATTCACAATCACCAGAGGCTGCTTGTCCCAGACGGCCGCTCCACCGCTGCGCTTTCCCTTCCAGCCACACTGCTCTATCATCCAGGCTGCCGGAATCTTGACCATTCCGTCCGGAAGATCGTAATGCGGCACCTTGTAATCGGAACCGTGCTCGGCTTTAGCTGCAGCCTCGATCTTCAGGAACTGCTCCATCGGCACCACCGGATTCTTGAAGAAACTTCCTGCGCTACCCTTCACCGACGGCTCCGGAAGCTTCTCCTTACGGATCTTGATTATCACTTTGCGGATCATTGCTGGTGTCAGAGATTTCTCGTCTCCGCTGCCGCTCCGCTCGAAATGACAGTCTGCAACCGCTTCCTTCAAGTGGCCATAATCCAACATCGGCTGCGGAGCGCGAGAAAGAGCAAACACCACGTGAGTCACGATATACCTGCCCTTGACCTCAGGCTTCTTGAAGATAGAATCACGATATCCATATCCGCATTCCTCAACATCGAAATGAACGAACTCTTCCTCAACAGTATCATAGCAATACACCTTGCGGATGACATCCTTCACCTCAACCCCGTACGCACCGATATTCTGCACAGCAGACGCACCTACTTCTCCCGGAATATACGACAGATTCTCCACTCCCCATAGGCCTTCCTTCGCCGCCCATTCACAGAAATCGTCGAAGACTACTCCTGCGCCGACTGATACCAGCACCTTGCTTGATTGGCTGAAATCTGCTGACGATGTGCCATTTGTATGAAGGAGGCATTTTTCCACCCCCGGGTAGGGGGTGCCTGAGCTTGCGAAGGCGGGGGCCTCCGGAATACGATGGCACTCGTCCAGTATCTCTATGAAATCGATCTTCGAATGCAGGACCGTACCCTTGAAATCATCGGTAAAGAGCAGATTGCTGCCGCCACCTATATGCAGCACAGGCCTCGCCAGTTCCTCGAACTCGATATCCACAAGATCAGCCACCGAATCATACTCAATGAAACAGCGCGCCTTTACCCTCATCCCGAAGGTGTTCATCTTCGTCAGATCCTTATAATACTCCGTCTTTATCATAACTTATCTACCGGATATAGTGTAGCCGCAGGAGAATCTCTCCTTATCAATGTACTGATTTAAAAGGATAGAAGTCATTGAAAATTAAATAATGCTATCCTATCTCCGCACCATTGCAAAGAGTCTCAGCAGGCGTAACGAAACGCATCTTGCCGTCGTTCTGACGAGCCATAAGGATCATACCCTTCGACTCGATGCCACGGATCTTTCTCGGAGCCAGATTGGCAAGGATACAGATCTGCTTGCCCACCATCTCCTCCGGAGAATACTGCTCTGCAATACCGGAAACAATGACTCTCTTGTCAATGCCCGTATCGATAGTAAGCTTCAGCAGCTTGTCCGTCTTCGGAACACGCTCAGCCTCGAGAACTGTAGCCGTCCTGATGTCCATTTTCTGGAAATCATCGAAAGTGCATTCCTCCTTCTGAGGAGTCACCACAGCAGCCTCAGCAGCCTTTGCAGCAGCTTCACGCTCTGCACGGATATCGTTCAGACGGGCAATCTGAGCATCCACTGTCTCATCCTCGATCTTTGCGAAAAGAAGCTCTGCAGGATTCAGCTGATGGCCGGCAGGAAGAAGAACGGCCTTGCCGAGATCGTCCCAAGAAAGAATGAGAGATCCCTCGGCTTGGCTCGGGATGACAGAAGAAGTATGAAGAGCAGCTCCCTCGGAAGCGGTATAGATATTCTCGCTTACTGATCCTTCCTCGCCGGCACGATGATCGCTTCCGGCTGCGATACCCACATTCAGGATACCGCGAAGCTTTTCTGCCGAGAACGGAAGGAAAGGCTCGAATGCGATCGCAAGCGATGCACATATCTGGAGAGAAACATTCAGGATCGACGCAGTTCTGTCCATATCGGTCTTAGCGACCTTCCAAGGCTCTGTGTCTGTGAGATACTTGTTGCCAAGACGGGCAATGTTCATAGCCTCCTTGAGAGCCTCACGGAACTTGTATCCGTCGAGATACCTCTGCATCTCCTCCTTGAGAGGCTGGATCTGTGCAAGTGTCTCGGCATCAATTGCTTCCGGCTTGAGATCAGCCGGCACTTTTCCATCAAAATATTTATGCGTAAGCACCACGGCACGGTTCACGAAATTGCCGAGGATGGCAACGAGCTCGCTGTTGTTGCGAGCCTGGAAATCCTTCCAGGAGAAGTCATTGTCCTTTGTTTCAGGAGCGTTGGCTGTCAGGACATAACGGAGGACGTCCTCCTTTCCAGGGAACTGCTCGAGATACTCGTGGAGCCATACAGCCCAGCCACGTGAAGTCGAGATCTTGTCACCCTCGAGATTGAGGAACTCGTTTGCAGGGACATTGTCAGGAAGGATGTAACTTCCGTCAGCCTTGAGCATCGAAGGAAAGACGATGCAGTGGAACACGATATTGTCCTTTCCGATGAAGTGTACAAGCTTCGTGTCCTCGGACTTCCACCACTTCTCCCAGCTCTGAGGAAGAAGCTCCTGCGTATTGGAAATGTATCCGATAGGAGCATCGAACCATACATAGAGAACCTTTCCATCAGATCCCTCGACAGGCACAGGAACGCCCCAGTTAAGGTCGCGGCTCACGGCACGTGGCTGAAGGCCGCCGTCGATCCAGCTCTTGCACTGACCGTACACGTTGCTCCTCCACTCCTTATGACCGTCAAGAATCCACTCTGAAAGCCACTTCTCATACTGGTCGAGAGGAAGATACCAATGCTTGGTCTCCTTCTTCACAAGTTCGCCTCCGCTGAGCGCCGACTTCGGATTGATAAGCTCGTCAGGGCTGAGGGTGGCGCCGCACTTCTCACACTGGTCGCCATAGGCTCCCTCTGCACCGCAGCGTGGGCATGTACCGGTGATGTAACGGTCTGCAAGGAAGGTCTTAGCCTTCTCATCGTAGTACTGCTCGCTTACCTTCTCGATGAACTTGCCCTCATCATACAACTTGCGGAAATAGTCCGCCGCATTCTTATGATGAGTCTTTGAAGATGTGCGTGAATAAATATCGAAGTTGATACCAAGACCTGTGAATGAGTTCTTGATGATCTTGTGATACCTGTCGACGATATCCTGCGGCGTGCATCCTTCCTTCTGCGCCTTGATGGTGATCGGCACGCCATGTTCATCCGATCCGCAGACATAGAGGACATCCTCACCCCTCATCCTGAGGTACCTGACATAGATATCCGCAGGCACATACACACCGGCAAGATGGCCGATATGGACAGGACCGTTCGCATATGGAAGCGCACAGGTCACAAGCGTTCTGTTGAATTTCTTGCTCATATATTGTCAATTTTTAAATTTTACTCATTTCATCTGATCTCTCGTCAAGTCAGGGATGATAACCAAGGGGTTACCTCATCACACCCTTCCAAGTTCGTTATTGAGGCGGGTGCGGGCCTTGTTGTATTCGCCGATGCGGGTCATTATCTCCACCTGACGGTCAGGATCTTCCGTTCGGGAAAGCTCCGCAGTCAGTTCCCTGAGGTACAGCTCCACCTTCTTGAGCTGATAGGTCAGAAGGGTCTTCGGAACATACATCACCAGCTTTGTGGAAGTCGAAGTCATGGAGAGTTCGTAATTCTTGACCGTCAGCTGATGCTTCCCTATCAGAAGATCCCTGGCAACAGCCGCGACCTCCAAATCCATACTGTCCAGAAGTCTCTTCTGCATCTGCTCCTGTGTCAGTCCCTCGTCATACATCCGGAAATATTCTTCATACACCTTTCTATAGGACAGGTTCACGAAATCAGCCTCATCATCAGCGAGGATGCCATCTATGAATTCCGCCACATTCATCCTTTCACCCTCGACATAGAACT
Source organism: Candidatus Cryptobacteroides sp. (assembly GCA_045586745.1). Classification (GTDB taxonomy): domain Bacteria; phylum Bacteroidota; class Bacteroidia; order Bacteroidales; family UBA932; genus Cryptobacteroides. The sequence continues at coordinate 33,507 of JAZNAW010000095.1, read as the reverse complement.
TCGAATCCCTGTCAAAGTTCAGTTCGGTACAACCTTCTTCCAAAATGAACCCGAGCAGTTCGCGCTCACATGGTGCCAGATACGGTTCATTGATGACAACACCTCCTTCCGCTGCAGGTTGAACCGTTACAAGCGGCGCAGGGGCATCAACCTCTTCCGGCACATAATCGTCATATGACGGAGGTGGCACATCCGCACTCTCCGAAGGCCGTCCTGCAGATTCCCTCTGACGCGCCCTTTCCTTCTCCTTCTGCTCGGCAATGAGCATGTCCGTCCTCGAACGGCTGACGCGGTCAGTCAGAATCTGTTCGTCGATTTCGAACTTATCTGCACATGTCTTCACATATACGGCACGCATCACCGCATCAGGGATGAGGGCGATCGTATCCGCGACATCGTTTATCAAGGTCGCGCGCTTGAGAGGGTCATTACCGGCTTCTCCGAGAAGAAGGTCCGTCTTGAACCCGATGAAATCCTGTTCATTCCGTGCAATATGTTCCTGAACCTCTTCCAGCGTATGCTTTCTTGCGAAATCATCAGGATCCTGGCCTTCCGGCAGAAGCACGACCTTCACATTCAGGCCTTCCTTCAGCACAAGTCCGATTCCCCTCAATGCGGCCTTTATGCCGGCACCGTCACCGTCGTAGATTATGGTGACATTGTTCGTGAACTTCCTTATCAGACGGATCTGCTCCACGGTCAGGGATGTACCGCTGGAGGCCACGACATTCCTGATTCCGAGCTGGTGCATGGACAGGACATCCAGATACCCTTCCACGAGGATACATTTGTCCTGACGGGACATCTCGTTCTTCGCAAACCAGATTCCGTAAAGAGAACGGCTCTTGACATATATCTCCGTCTCGGGAGAATTGACATATTTGGCAACAGTCTTGTCGGTCTTGAGGGTACGGCCTCCGAATGCGATCACACGGCCGCTGACCGAATGGATCGGGAATATCACCCTGTCGAAGAAACGGTCCGCAAGACGTCCGTCCTCATATCTGATGGACAGTCCCGTCTCGACCAGGAACTCCTCCTTGTAACCTGCCGCACGGGCCGCTTCTGAAAGTGCCCTGCGACTTACAGGAGCCCAGCCCAGACCATATCTGCTGATTGTCTCATCCTCCAGTCCACGGCTCTTGAAATACTGGTAGCCGATCGCCTGCCCCTCCTGAGTCTGAAGGCTTTCCTGAAAGAATTTCCCGGCATATTCCGAAACAAGAAGAAGACTCTCGTTGCGCTGACGCCGTGCTATCTCCTCCGCTGTCTCCTCCTTCTCTACAACTTCGATATGATATTTCTTCGCGAGATATTTAAGAGCCTCCGTATACGAGAGGTTTTCATGCTCCATTACAAATCCGACAGCAGTGCCGGACTTGCCGCATCCGAAGCATTTATATATTCCCTTAGACGGGGAGACTACAAAAGACGGCGTCTTCTCGTTATGGAACGGACAGCACGCCATATGGTTGGCTCCGCGCTTCTTCAGAGTCACGAAGTCACCTACGACATCAACGATCTGTGCCGCATCCAGTATCCTGTTCACCGTCTCCTGAGGGATCATCCTACTGCTCGTCTACCTTTTCGTATTCCACATCCTCGACATCAGCGAGATCGTTTTCAGGCTGCGCAGGTTCCTGCTGTCTGGTCTGATGGATTTCATATTCATCGATTGCCTTCCTCATCTTCCATGAAGACAAGAGTTCCGACGCTCCATATACGATAAGTGCCGCACCTGCCACCACACCGATCGCTTCACCGACAAATGCCGGCTTTGTCATCAGGAATATGCCTGCCGCAAGCACAAGGAGAGGCATGACGAACGACCATAAGCCTACGCTCATGACACGGTTGGCACTTATGAGGCCTACTATCTGGAAGATTCCGAAGCAGATGAGGACGAATGCGATCAGGTAGATAAGAAGTCCTGCAACAAAGCCGGGGAACATGAATAGAACCAGACCGAGAATTATGTCTACAGTTCCGTTGAAGCCCATCAGTCCCATTGTGCCGTTGGTCCTGTTCCTGTATCCTACAATAAGAGAAACGACTCCTGATGCGAACAGGAAGGCGGCAATAATACGCACAACCAGTTCAAGGGCGTTTGTCTTGCTTATCACCATCACAATACCGATTGCAAGCGCAGTCAGTGCCCTGAGCGGTCCGTTGAACTTGTTTTTATAACCGAATGTAATCATAATTTGACGTCTGTTTTCTTAACCGAAGTTCCGGAAGATGTTTTACATATGCATTAATCTGCAAAATTACTAAAAAATCACCAACTTCTTTACCCCTATAGACATGAAAAAACGGAAACTGGAGCAGTTTCCGTTTTTATCGACTATATTTTCAAATCTTATCAGAACGGCAGGTCATCTTCATCGAGAGGGGCACCATACGAGCCAGTACCTGCCGCATAAGGATCGTCAGCAGTTACAGGGGGCACACCCTGAACAACGGTCGGAGCCGCCGAAACCTGACCCGCAGGCTCTATTCTCCAGGCTCTGACATCCGTATACCAGCGTCCGTTGTACTCACGGCTGCTGAGATTGAAGGAAATCCTCACCTTGTCACCGACCTGATACTTGTCCAGTTCCTTGACCTTGTCATCTCCCCAGACATTCATGCACACCTGCGAAGGATAATTACCCTCCTGATATTCGAAAATGAATTCCTGCTTGGCCCAGACACCTCTTGCCGAGGTACCCGTCTGAACATTAAGCTTACGGACAATCCTGCCCTCAAGTTCCATTGCCATCCTGTTAGTTTTCAGGATTATATCTGTTCACCTTGAGAACCTCCACATCAAAGATGAGGACTGAGTTAGGAGCAATCGCCTGATTTCCTCTTGCACCATAACCGAGCTCAGCAGGGATATAGAGAGTCGCCTTTCCACCCTCACCAAGGAGAGAAAGACCTTCAGTCCAGCCTTTGATCACGCGGTTTGCTACAAACTCTGTAGAATCATTCTCGTCGAACACTGTACCGTCAATGAGAGTACCCTTGTAGTTTACCAGCACTGTGTCTCTTGAAGTGATCTTCTCGCCTGCACCTTCAGCGACGATAGTATACTGAAGACCACTTGCAGTCGTATCCACGTCAGCTCTCTTTGCATTCTTTGCAAGGAATGCCTTTCCTTCAGCTTCATTGACAGCGGCCTTGTAGTTCATTCTCTTCATGATGTACTCATTAAGAACGCGGCTCATAAGGTTAGGATCAATGTCGAACTGAGTTCCGAACTCAGGATCATATGGATTGCCTTCAGACTTGATGAAATCCTGCATACCCTTCTTCAATGCAGCAACATTGAGGTCTTTAAGATCATCTGCCATATTATTGTTCTTGATGATTGAACCAAGGTTCACACCAAGAAGATAACTTGCTGAATCAACCTCTGAAGAAGATGGAAGTTCAACATCTACCTTTACGTTGCTCTTCTGAGCGTTGCATGACAGTGCAAGTACTGCTACAAGCGCTGCGGCAAAAATTCTGATTGCTTTCATTTCCTTATAATTTAAATTATACATAATTCCTGATACAAACTGCAAATATAAGCATTTTTTCAATATGCCATAATTTTGAATCAAGACGGCAGAATTTTTTTGAAGACTCGAAAAAATCATTTAATTTAGTAATTCAAATACTTTGTGTCATGACGATAGACTCTGCACTGCTTCATGGAAAATTAAAGGAATTCTTCGGATTCGATTCCTTCAAGGCCGACCAGGAAAAGATCATCACACATCTGACCGGCGGCAACAATGCCTTTGTCCTTATGCCTACCGGTGGAGGAAAGTCGTTATGCTACCAGTTGCCGGCCCTTGTGATGGAGGGCACGGCAATCGTCATTTCTCCCCTGATCGCCCTCATGAAGAATCAGGTCGACGCAATCAGAGGATTTGTATCCGGTAATGACGGTATCGCACATTTCCTGAATTCATCATTAAACAGGATGCAGATTGCAGAAGTCAGGAAAGATCTGATGTCAGGAGCCACAAAACTTCTTTATGTCGCACCTGAATCCCTTACAAAAGCAGAAAATGTCGCCATGCTCAAGGAAATAAAGATTTCCTTCTACGCAATCGACGAAGCTCATTGCATATCCGAATGGGGACATGACTTCAGACCCGAATACAGACGCATACGCGCCATCATCGAGGAAATCGGAGTGTCGCCTATCATCGCACTCACAGCCACAGCCACGCCAAAGGTGCAGAGCGACATCATAAAGAATCTTGGGATGACTGACGCGACTGTATTCAAATCCTCCTTCAACCGCCCTAACCTATATTATGAAATCCGTGACAAGTCCGATCCGAAAAGGGATATCATAAAATTCATACGTCAGAATCCTGGAAAATCCGGCATCATATACTGCTTAAGCAGAAAGAAGGTGGAGGAACTGGCGGAGCTCCTGAACATAAACGGGATCAAGGCTGCGCCTTACCACGCCGGTCTGGATGCGAAGACCCGTGCGGAAAACCAGGACAAGTTCCTGATGGAAGAGGTGGATGTTATCGTAGCGACCATTGCGTTCGGTATGGGAATCGACAAGCCTGACGTAAGGTTCGTGATACATTACGACATACCGAAAAGCATCGAAGGCTACTACCAGGAGACCGGACGTGCAGGAAGGGACGGACAGGAAGGCCAGTGCATTACATTCTACAGCTACAAGGATATCCAGAAGCTGGAGAAGTTCATGCAGGGAAAGCCGGTCGCAGAACAGGAGATCGGAAAGCAGCTCCTGATGGAGACCGTGGCATATGCAGAATCGAACTCATGCCGCAGGAAACTTCTCCTGAACTATTTCGGCGAGACATATGAAACCGAAAACTGCGGTGCATGTGACAATTGTCTGCATCCTAAACGTCAGTTTGACGGCAAGGATGAAATGACAATGGTAATAGAACTTATCAGGACACTTCCGGAACACTTTAAGCTTGAACATCTCGCCAACATACTGGCAGGCGAAATGAACTCCATAATCAAGTCATACAAACACGACAAGCTCGGACTCTACGGAGCCGGAAAGGACCATTCCGTAAAATTCTGGTGCACGGTGATCCATCAGGGAATAATTCTCCACTTCCTTCATAAGGACATCGAATCCTACGGACTCATATCAGTTACGGAAGAGGGTCAGGCATTCTATGAGAACCCTTACAGTCTGATGCTTACAGAAGAGAGGGAGTTTGCCGAAGGCGAGGATGACGATGATGATGTTGCAGCGGCAAGAGCTGGTGGCGGAGGAGGAGGAGACCCGCAGCTTCTTTCAATGCTGAAGGACCTCAGAAAGGATGTGTCACGGAAGCACAGGCTCCAGCCATGGGTAATATTCGGAGATCCTTCACTTGAGGACATGTCGATCATGTACCCTATCACCATCGAGGAACTCAAGAACTGTCAGGGCGTCGGAGAAGGAAAGGCACGCAAGTTCGGAAAGGAATTCCTGGAACTCATAGCAAAATATGTAGAGGAGAACGAGATCACCAGGCCTGACGACTTCGTCATGAAGTCAATGGTGAACAAGTCTGTGAACAAGGTGTTCATCATCCAGAACATTGACCGCAAGATTCCTCTGGAGGACATTGCGGATTCAAAGGGAATGGATATGGAAGAGCTCCTCGCCGAGATCGAGGCCATTGTCGCTTCCGGCACCAGACTTAATCTAGACTACTATATCGAACAGACACTTGACGACGATGTCATCGAGGAGATATTCGATTACTTCCGCAACGAAGCCGAATCAGACTCCCTGGAAGCAGCCATGGAAGACCTCCGTGACGACTACGACGAACCGGAAGTCCGTCTCGTCCGCATCAAGTTCCTCTGCGAAGTCGCGAACTGACAATCGAGGATTGTCACCTGTTATTGATTGCAGCGTCATCTGTGGGTATTAGATGCTCAAGGCGAAAAGTCGGTGGATTTGTTTCTGGCTTTGCTTGCACAGCATGCCTTGTAGGGACCGGCGATGCCAGCACACTCATAAAACATTAGTAGCCAACAATCTAGCTATATAGAAGCGTTGTCGATACCCCTGATTGGCAGGGGTACCGACAATATCTATTTTTGGCACATTAAACCCAATATATTGACTGTCAACCACTTATAGAGACACCTCATAAACCTCTTGTCGCCGGTCTCCACAAATCATAACAATCTGAATTTGCATTGATATGTTTTCATTCCTGAAAGAGGGGATGTTTCCGACAGGAGGTAGATCAACTAAAGTTCAAGCCATCTGATGTCCTTGTCGCGGCCCCAGTAGGAGAGCTGACGCTTGGCGTAGCGTCGGGTGTTGCGCTGGATCAGTTCGACAGCACGGTCAAGAGAAGTGACCGGGCCGTCGCCGGCGACTGCCGGACGGAGGGAAGCCGGAGCGGAGGGAGCGGCAAAGGCGGAGGCAGGAACAGAGGCGGAGGCAAGGCCGTCCTGATAATCAAACCAGTCGAAGATTTCCTTGTAGCCCACAGTCTGAAGAGCAGCCAGGTCACGGTACTGCGTCAGAGAGCGGACCTCATCGACAAGTCCGTCGTCAATCATCTGGACAACCCTACGGTTTATCCTGTCATACAGGACATCACGAGGACGGGTCAGACCGATCTTCTCAATCTCGAAATCTCTGGACTTGCGCGAAGATGTCTTGAAGGATGAAAACGGTTTTCCGGTCATCAGACAGACCTCAAGAGCGCGCACGACCCTCTGTCCGTTCGCAACGTCGATTGCTGCATAGCTTTCAGGATCGAGCGACTTCAATTCCAGGCGAAGAGACTCCACACCTTCCTCCTTCAGCCGCGCCATAAGCTGGCCTCGGAGCTCCAGATCCGCCGCAGGAAAGTCATCGAGTCCGTTCACAAGGGCATCTATATAGAAACCCGACCCTCCTGCCATAACAAGAGTCTCGTGTCCCTCTGCAAAAAGGCGGTTGATCAGCTCCAGTGCTTCAAGTTCATACTTTCCGGCCGTATAGAGTTCGGTCACCGTATGGGAATGGATAAAATAATGCTGAACAGCAGACAACTGTTCAGCAGAAGGCACAGCCGTGCCTATGGTCATTTCCTTATATATCTGACGCGAGTCGCAAGAAATGACAGGAGAATCATACTTGAGCGCGGTCTCGATGCTGTAGTCGGTCTTGCCTACAGCAGTCGGTCCCAGAATTATGACAAGCTTATTCGTCATCCTCTTCGTCGAAGATCTCTTCTACCCCATCATTGTCTTCAGAATCATCCTCGTCATCATCGAAATCATCGAAGTCATCATCATCCGGATCCTTCTTCTTGTCGTCCGGAAGATCTTCAAAGGCCACATAACCGTTCTCAAAATCGATAGGATTCGGCCCCTTTGTCTCGACAAGGACAGGATACAGAACGTTCCTGCGTTCAGGAGCCTCACCGTCAAACGTAACGATAACGCTCTTCACATTTGTCGTATCATAGAAATATATGAACTTGTCTTCTCCCCTCTTATGACACTCTCCGAATGTCACGCTGTCAATAGTTCCGAATCCGAAATCTGTGAACACACTATACCTGGCCGCCACATCACCATTCGGTGCGAATGCCTTGAAAAGCACGACCTGATCCTGCGGAAAATCCATGTCTGCCCTCATCTGCTTGTGGAGACTGTACAGGGAAGCCGTGGACTTCACCTCATAAACTCTTGCAAATCCCTTGATTCCAGGGAGAGAAACCCTATATTTCAGTATCATAGACAGTTAGAATTGTAAATCACATAAAAATAGCCTCCAGTACCCCAGAAGCGAATCCAAAGATAATAAATTTTCTCTCTACAGAAACAAACTTTTTACGCAAAAATGACTAAATTTGGTGTCTGATATGGACACACCTCTGATCCAAGATTCGTTCAAGAGCATCGCGGCAGAAGCGAAAGGTCTCTTCAAGGACAATGGAAGCCGATTCATTGCCCATGCATATCCCGTTGAAACAGAAGAAGAAGTGAAGGAGATTGTCGCAGCGCTCAAGAAGGAGTACTATGACGCGAGACATCATGTCTATGCATACAGACTAGGATACAAGGGTGACAAGTTCCGCGCAAATGATGACGGGGAGCCGTCGGGATCGTCCGGGAGGCCGGTGCTGGGCCAGATAGATTCATACGGACTGAGCGACATACTGGTCGTCGTCGTACGGTATTTCGGAGGGATAAAGCTGGGAATCCCGGGACTGATCAGGGCATATAAGACATCTACCGCAGACGCACTGGCGAATGCTGAAATAATCGAGAAGATAGCCTCGAAAATGTACAGGGTCCATTTCGGGTACATGAGCATGAACAGCGTGATGAAGGTGTTCAAGGATCTGGGCCTCGAACAGAGGAATCAGAATTTCGACATGGAATGTACCCTTGACACAAATGTCAGGCTTTCGCTTGTAGACACTTTTCTTGAAAGAATCGGAGATGTCGAGGGATGCAGGGCAGAGGAAATATAGATACCCGATCAGGTCGGGCATGACAAATGAACAAAACAAATATCATGAATATGAGCAGAAAAAGTTTGATTTCGATCTGGGACTTTTCAAAGGAGGAGATCCTTCATGTCCTGGAAACGGCTAAGGAGTTCGAAGAGAACAGGGTTCAGAACTTCCTTGAAGGGAAAGTGATCGCAAGCCTCTTTTTCGAACCTTCCACGAGAACCAGGCTCAGTTTCGAGACAGCGATCAACCGTCTCGGAGCGAAGGTGATCGGTTTCTCCGATGCATCGAACACCAGCCAGAGCAAGGGAGAGACCCTCAAGGACACAATCAAGATGGTAAACAACTACGTCGACATGATTGTTATGCGCCATCCGCTGGAAGGAAGTTCGAGATATGCCTCTGAAGTTGCTACCGTACCGGTTGTAAATGCCGGAGACGGCGCAAACCAGCATCCTTCACAGACACTCCTCGACCTTTATTCGATCCTCAAGACGCAGGGAAGACTCGAAGGCATGACAATCAACATGGTCGGCGACCTCAAGTATGGCCGTACGACGCATTCGCTTCTTCAGGCCATGTCACATTTCAATCCGAAATTCATCTTCACTGCGCCGAAGGAACTGGAAATGCCTCAGGAATACAAGGATTTCCTCGACAGCAAGGGCATCGAATACATCGAGACAACTTCTCTGGAAGAGCACCTCAACGACTGCGACATCCTGTACATGACACGAGTCCAGCAGGAAAGGTTCACAGACCCTATGGAGTATGAAAAGGTAAAGGATGTGTACCGTCTGGAAGCATCCATGCTGGGAAATGTAAGGGAAAACATGAAGATCCTGCACCCTCTCCCACGAGTCAATGAAATCGACCAGGATGTGGACGAGACTCCTTATGCATATTATTTCAAGCAGGCCGAGAACGGACTTTATGTCCGCATGGCGATTATTTCTTACTTACTTGGATATAGGTAGTTATGAGCAGAAAAGAATTGGTAGTAAGCGCATTGGAGAATGGTACCGTACTGGACCATATACCCGCTGAAAACGTATACAAGGCACTGGATCTCCTGAATCTCAAGGGGATAGAAAGCCAGATCACCATAGGAATAAACCTTGCCAGTCAGGTTCACGGCAAGAAGGGAATCATCAAGATCGCTGACAAGTTCTTCGAGGATGACGAACTGAACAAACTTGCTCTCATCGCTCCGAACGCGACCGTAAATATCATCCGGGATTTCAAGGTGGTAGAAAAGAAGAAACTGGAGATGCCGAAGGAAGTGATCGGAATCGCAAAGTGCAGGAATCCGAAATGTGTGACCAATCACCAGCCTATCAAAACGCGGTTCGCAACAGTAGTCAAGGATAACGAAATACAACTTCTTTGCCATTTTTGCGAAAAAATCACCACAACAAAGTACATTATTTAAAACAAATCATTACCTTTAGGGTCGTTTTGGTTACAATCTGCAACCAAGCGACCCTAAAAGACAAATATAAATCATTCTGAAGATGAAAAAGGTTCATAATTTCACCGCAGGACCATGCATCCTGCCCCAGCAGGCGATTGACAATGCAATCGAGGCTTTGAAGGATTTCAAGGGAACCGGCATTCCGGTGATTTCCATTTCTCACAGGACAAAGGAATGGGAGTCGGTGATGGACGAATGCCGCGCATTGTGGAGGGAACTCCTGAATATTCCTGAAGATTATGAAATCCTTTTCCTGGGAGGCGGAGCGAGCATGGGCTTCCTTTATGTGGCAATGAACTTCCTGAATGAGAAGGCAGGATACCTTGAGACCGGCGTGTGGGCCAAGAAGGCGCTCAAGGAGGCTAAAGGGCTCGGAAACGCCGTAGCTGTCGCCTCATCTGCCGACACGACATTCAACTATATACCAAAGGGTTACGAGATACCGACCGACCTGGATTACTTCCATATCACCACCAACAACACCATCTATGGAACAGAGATTCATGAGGACATGGACTGCCCTGTTCCGCTTATCGCAGACATGTCGTCGGACATCATGAGCCGTCCGGTGGATGTCAGCAAATATGCGATGATCTACGGTGGTGCGCAGAAGAACGTAGGTCCTGCCGGCGTGGCATTCTTTATCGTGAAGAAGGACCTTCTCGGCAAGGTAAGCCGCTATATTCCGACAATGCTTGATCTCCGTACCCATATCGACGGAGCATCAATGTTCAACACTCCTCCCGTATTCGCGATCTTCGTGATGAACGAGACATTGAAGTGGCTCAAGGGAATCGGCGGAGTCGAAGCCATACAGAAAGTAAACAAGGAAAAGGCGGCGCTTCTTTACGGAGAGATCGACCGCAACACCATGTTCAGAGGTACTGCCGCCGTCGAGGACCGTTCGCTGATGAACGTATGTTTCGTGATGGCAGACGGTTACGAGCATCTTCAGGACGAGTTCATGGCATTCGCCAAGGCAAAGGGAATGACCGGAATCAAGGGTCACAGGTCAGTCGGAGGGTTCCGTGCATCCATCTACAACGCATGCCCTCTTGAAAGCGTACAGGCCCTCGTGGACTGCATGAAGGAATTTGAACAACTGCACAAATAAACCGATATGAAGATACTTACAGCAACCGAAAAGCCGTTCGCAGCGGCTGCGGTCAACGGAATAAGAGAAATCGTCGAGAAGGCAGGGCATGAACTTGTCCTCCTTGAAAAATATACAGACAAGGCACAGCTTCTTGAGGCTGTCGCAGATGCGGATGCCCTTATAGTCCGCTCGGACAAGGTGACGGCGGAAGTCATCGCAGCTGCAAAGAACCTCAAGATCGTGGTACGTGCAGGAGCCGGTTTCGACAACCTCGACCTTGCCGCATGTACGGAAAGAGGAATCGTTGCAATGAACACACCGGGCCAGAACTCAAATGCAGTGGCGGAGCTTGCAATCGCGATGATGATCTTCATGTCCCGCAATCAGTTCACCCCTGGAACAGGAATGGAAATAAAGGGAAAGAAACTCGGAATCCAGGCCTATGGTAACGTCGGCCGTCTGGTAGCGGATAAGGCGAAGGCTCTCGGTATGGAGGTCATGGCATTCGACCCGTTCGTTCCGGCAGACAGTATGGTTTCTGACGGGGTCACTCCTGCTGAAACCCTCGAACAGATGTATGAGCAGTGCAATTTCATATCGCTTCACATCCCTGCAATCCCTGCAACCATCGGTTCGATCGGCTACAACCTGATTTCAAGGATGCCTAAGAACGGATGTCTGGTGAACACTGCCAGAAAGGAGGTCATGAACGAACCGGAACTCGAGAAGGTTCTTGCTGACCGTCCGGACCTCAGGTATGTGACAGACGTAGCCGCTTCATGTCAGGCGGAGCTGGACGAGAAGTTCCCTAAACAGGTATTCGCCACCCCTAAGAAGATGGGAGCGGAGACAGCGGAGGCCAATGTCAATGCAGGCCTCGCTGCAGCTCGTCAGATATGCGATTACTTCGCTACAGGTTGCACCAAATTCCAATTGAACAGATAAATCATGGTAAAGATACGTCCATTTGCGGCGGTACGTCCGCCGAAGCAGTATGTGGAGGAGGTTGCGGCAAGACCGTACGATGTCCTCAATTCTGCAGAAGCAAAGGCAGAGGCAGGAGAAAAGTCACTGCTTCACATCACCAAGCCTGAAATCGACTTTGACCCTATGATTGACGAGCACAGTCAGCCGGCTTACGACAAGGCTGTCGAGAATTTCAAGGCATGGCAGGAGAAGGGATGGCTCGTTCAGGATGACAAGCCTTATTATTATGTATATGCGCAGACCATGGATGGCCGCACTCAGTACGGTCTCGTGATGTGCGCACATACTGACGACTATGCGGAAGGAAAGATCAAGAAGCACGAACTCACACGCAAGGACAAGGAAGAGGACAGAATGATTCATGTACGCATCCAGAACGCGAATATCGAGCCTGTTTTCTTTGCCTATCCTGACAATGCGGAAGTCAATGCGATCGTAGGGAAATATATTGCGAAGGATCCTGAATATGATTTCGTCGCCGAAGACGGATTCGGACATCATTTCTGGGTTGTGAACGAGCAGGCGGACATCGACCGCATCACTGAAATCTTCGCAGAGATTCCTGCATTCTATGTGGCCGACGGACACCACCGCACAGCTGCTGCAGCTCTTGTTGGAGCAGAAAAGAAGGCACAGAACCCTGATCATACAGGCGAAGAGGAATACAACTGGTTCATGACCGTCGCATTCCCTGACAGCCAGCTCAAGATCATCGACTACAACCGTGTTGTAAAGGACCTCAACGGCCTTACAGAGGAGCAGCTTCTTGAGGCTCTTGCAGAGGATTTTGAAGTCCGTGAGGAAGGCACAGAGATATACAAGCCGGGCAGGCTTCATGAGTTCTCGATGTATCTCGGAGGAAAGTGGTATTCGCTCGTTGCCAAGGAAGGACGTTACGACGATAACGACCCTATCGGTGTCCTCGACGTCACAATCCTCTCCAACCTCGTCCTTGACAGGATTCTTGACATCAAGGACCTCCGTACATCAAAGAGAATCGACTTCGTAGGCGGTATCCGCGGCCTCGGCGAGCTTTCGCGCCGAGTGGACAGCGGCGAGATGAAGGTTGCATTCGCCCTCTACCCTGTCTCGATGAAGCAGCTCGTGGACATCGCTGACTCAGGCAACATCATGCCTCCGAAGACCACCTGGTTCGAGCCGAAGCTCCGCAGCGGTCTCGCAATCCACAAATTAGCGTAAAGCATTATCAATCAGCATTATGACCAAAATCGCCTGCGTCAAAAGACGCCGGGGAATTGTTTTTATATGCTGTGTGTCAACACTTTACAGGCCGCGGCCGCGGAGGAGGGCGCCTGAGTCTGGATCAGCGCCACGGAAGCGGCGGTAGAGCTCCATCGGCTCTTCGCTGCCGCCCTTCTCAAGGATGTTCTTACGGAATGATGTGGCTGTCTCCTTGTCTAAGATACCCTTCTCCATGAAGAGTTCGAAGGCGTCCTTGTCGAGTACCTCAGCCCAGAGGTAGCTGTAGTATCCTGCACTGTATCCGCCGCTGAAGATGTGGGCGAAGTATGTACTGCGGTAACGTGGGATGATCTCGTCGATGAGTCCCATTTCAGCACATGCCTGTGCTTCGAACGCCATTGGGTCGAGTCCTTCGACTGATGTGAGTTCATGCCACTTCATATCGAGGATTGAAGCAGCTGCAAGCTCAGTGGTCATGAAGCCCTGATTGAATGTACCTGCTGCCTCTATCTTCGCAACGAGTTCGTCTGGAATCACCTCTCCTGTCTCATAATGGCGTGCATAGCTTGCAAGCACTTCCTTCTGGAATGCCCAGTTCTCCATGATCTGAGAAGGGAGCTCCACGAAATCACGTGCTACTGAAGTTCCTGCAACGCTCTTGTATGTACACTGGCTGAGAAGTCCGTGGAGAGCATGTCCGTACTCATGGAACAGTGTCTCTACCTGATCAAGAGTGAGAAGAGAAGGCTTGTCAGCTGTAGGCTTTGCAAAGTTTCCTACATTCACGATTACCGGACGGACGCCATGTTCCTGCTCGACGAAGTTGGTCATCCAAGCACCGCCTCTCTTTGTGCTGCGTGGGAAGTAGTCGGTAAGGATCACACCGATAAGCGAACCGTCAGCGTCAGTAACCTTGAAGCCCTCTACATCCGGATGGTATACAGGAATGTTCTCGAGCTTCTCATACTGAAGGCCCCAAAGCTTCGTTGTAAGGTCAAACACGCCCTGACGTACATTCTCCATCTTGAAATAAGGCTTTGTCTGCTCCTCATCAAGAGCGTACTTTGCCATACGTACCTTTTCAGTATAATATGCCCAGTCCCAAGGCTCGATCTTCGAACCGGCAGGAACAACACCAGCCTTGATGTCCTGATCCATGATCTCCTGCATATCCTTGATCTCCACCTTCGCCTTTGCAATCGCAGGCTCCATGAGGCTTGAAAGGAACTGGTCCACGGTCTCAGGGTTTCCGGCCATCTTGTCAGCAAGGATCATCTGTGCAGGGTTCTCATAGCCAAGGAGCTTCGCCTTCTCGATACGGAGAGCTATCATCTTCACCATAAGGTCCTTTGTATCGTACTCGTTGCCGTTGTTTCCGCGTGAAGAGTATGCCTTGAACATCTTCTCTCTTACTGCACGGTCCTGTTCAGAAGCCATTGCAACCGGATACTCGGAAATGGTCACACCAAACTCCTCTGCGAATGCGTTGTTCTCCGCGAGAAGGTAGTTTCCGAATGTGTTTGAAAGAGACGAGAGTTCGAGGTTGATCTCGCGCATACGCTCCTGGTCTGCTTCATTCAAGGCGATACCGTTCTTTACGAAACCGTTGTGAAGCTTCTTGAGGACCATCTTCTGCTCCTGTGTAAGACCCCGGTTCTCCATGTCCTTGAAGAGGACGTCAACCTTAGCGAAGAAGTCCGGGTTCATCATGATATTGTCGCTGTGGACAGAAATGAGAGGAAGAGCCTGCTCCACGATAGCCTGAAGAGATTCTGTCGCATCAGACTCCGATACATTGAACAGAACGCTTGTAACACGTCCAAGAACGGCTCCTGACTTCTCGTAAGCCTCGACCACATTTGCAAATGTAGGAGCATCCGGATTGTCGATTATAGCCTGGATCTCCGCCTCCTGCTGGCGTATACCCTCCTCGATTGCAGGGATGTAATGTTCCTCCTTGATCTGACCGAAATCAGGAATTCCGTACGGAGTATCCCACTCCGAAAGGAACGGATTCTTTGTGCTGCATGACATTGTCGCCATGATGATTGAAAGTGTGATAAGTATTCGTTTCATATTGTTGTGTTTATTAATACCATTTGGTGCCGTCAGCCTTCGTCACGCCGTCAAGGTCGATGAGGGTGAACTGGGCTGCACCCTTATATTCGGTAAGTATTCCTGTAAAGGTGACTGTGGCGGTACCATCAAGAACCGGCTGAGGAATCTCGGTGTCTGCAAAACGTGCGTAACCGCTTGAACGCACCTGTACATCAGTATTGCCCATCTTGAAATACTGGCTGACCGAATAGGCCATCGAACCGATGCCTGTCGTCCTCAAAAGTTCGCCTACTGTAGTTCCGGCAGCTTCCACATCATCGAAATTGCCGGCAAGCACATACTCCTTCCATTTCTTCTCGGAACATGCCCATGTGGTCACGCCATAGTTGTCCGGACCTTCCTCATCGATGAAGATACCGTTGTTGGTATAGTCCTTCCGGTCTCCGTTAGGATCCACATATGCCAGGATGAAGATATGGTTGTCGTACTTGAGATCCTTGATCGTAACAAGTCTTCCGAGATTAACCTTCTTACGGAGGTCAGCCTCTGTGATGACCACAGGCTCTACAGGATCGTCATATTCGCCCTTGAACACATGCGCGTCGATGATGTAAGGATGTTCCAGATACGCTGTCTCATATTCTCCGGACGGATCTGAATATCCAACATTGATCATTCCATTGTAATCGCCTACCGTAAGACCTGTGCAGTCGATATAGAGCCACTGACCGAGCTTATACTCATTGTAGAGACCGTTTCTTCCAATCTTGATCTCGATACCGGCAGTCTCATCCTGGATGTAAAGACTCTTGTAGAGATTGCCGACCTGATCTGAGGTTGTCACCTGACCTTTGATGACACATGTCTTCTGCACGACGAACGGCTTGCTTCCGTTGGCCTTGTACATATCCTTCAAGTCTGCGATGGTGGTAAGGGTTCCGAAGTCCGCGTCATTGTATATGTACTGTTCCTGCGGATCAGGATACTGACCGGTAAACACTGGCTGGAACTCTTCGCAAGCCGCAAAGAGAGTTGTCGCAGCCAATATTGCTATATATATTCTTTTCATAATCAGAATCTGAAATAGAGGTTCAACATATAGTTAAAGCCCTGCATGTAGAAATACTTCGAGTCAAACTTATAGTATCTCTCCATGGTCGTGCTGTCAGCAAGACGGGTACCCTCATAACCTCCTGTCCTGACAGCACGATGGTTGGTAAGGTTCTGGAGATTGAGAGAGAATCCGAAGTTGTACTTGCGGTCGATATACCATGACTTTCCGATGCTTGCATTAAGCAGGAATACAGGAGCGAAGCCTTCCTGGGCGGTCAGGTCGTCTACTTCGACAGGGGTGACGATTCCGTCAGGTCCTGCCGTTATCCTATCCGTCCTGTAGAGAGGATTCATGTCAAGGTAAGAGTTCGCGAAGTACTGTCCATGGAGCTCGAAGAACCAGTATGAATTGGTCCTGTAATTGAGTCCCAGGTCAGCGGCAAGCTGCGGTGTCGAAGGCACATAATGCTTCTGATATCCCTTGACCTCCACGTCAGAAACATCTGTGGTCGGATGGCCGTCAGCATTCAGATATACGGTCTGTCCGTCCACTACAGCCTTGCTGAAAATCGGACTTGACGCCCAATATGTTATAGGCTCATCATCATATATGACCTCTGCACTGTTGTCCACGGTCATGGTCATGCGAGGAGTCGATGTATATATATACTCACCCCAGCTCAATGCACCCTCGAGGGAAAGTCCCTGGACGAATACCGGAATCTTGAATCCGAGTTCCATACCGATATGTCTCTGGTCGATTCCGCTCATGGCGAAGTTCACGAACGAATTCTGCGAATCTTCATAGAAGCTCATCATGTCTGTCTGGTCAGCGATATTTGTCCAGAATCCTGTCACACGGACATTGTAGCCGTTGTTGCTGTACTGGTAGTTGATATCTGCAGACGTTGTCTTCACTGTTGTCAGGTTCGGTACAAGAGAGTTTCTGGTACGAGGAGAAATGAATGACTGCGCGAAAGTAGGAGCATCGTTGAAGTAACCTCCTGTAGCATACACCCTGTGACCGCCTTCGAACTGATACTGAAGACCTAACTTAGCAGAATATGTGACGAATCTGGAGACTTCTGAATTACCCTTTGAGGTAATGGCTTTTCCTTCAGAGTCATATGTGGTAAGCACCTGGCCATTGTATACAAGCGGATTTCCGTTGTCGTCAAGTCCGGCAAACAGGCCCTTTCTTACAAGACCTTCTCTCCAGAATGTCTCATACCCGGCCTCGACCGCAAGGTCAGCCTTGAATCCTCCGAAATCAAACGAGCCGTTCGCCCATGCATTTCCCTTACGTACATGAGCATAGTAGTCATAGCCATATTTGTCGCCCTGTCTGAGGACCTGTGCCTCTCCGTGCTTCATGTAATAATCCAGGTCGTTCTGGACCATTGTAGGAGAGGAAGCGAAGTCACGCTCCGCGAACTGGTCGATGTTCAGGTAATAGTCTCCTCCAAGAAGGTCATCCATCTTCTTGTAGTACTCGGTGCGGTTCCACTTGTAGTTCAGACCTCCGGTAAGCGTTAAGATACGGCTTGCAGCCCACTTCACGCTGGCATTGAGGTTGATGTCATTCTGGTCCACCCTGCGTTCCTCGACTGCATATTTCGAGCGGCGGAGTCCGTTTTCATCGTAGTTGTTCCAGTTGATGTTGTAGAGCCTGTCCCAATTCAGGTGGGTATACTCTGCAATGTCATTCATCCATGCATCCTTTGCCCATGCAGCCTTCTCGAAATTGAGACGGTCATAGTCCTCATTCTCCATGTAATAGTAGCTCGGAAGATTGCGGTAGTAGTCAGGACGCGGATCCGGTGCATCATACCAGTCCATCGCAGTATATCCGTTCTTTCCGGTACGCCAGAGAACCGTTGCGGAGGCTTCGAGATCATCGCTCGGAGTCACGGTATATTTGAGGAAAGTGACAGGCTCGAATGTCTTGCGCACACGTGAATTGCGAAGCTTGCCGTTCTGATATCCCCAGTTGCTGTTGTACATGTTGTCTCCGATGAGATCATAGACCTCCTGGGTAGAAGCATTCTGTGCGCCGCGCTGGCCCGGAGCTGCAAAAGTGACAAGGCTCAACTTGTGGATATCTCCGAACCTCTTCTCCACACCTGCATAATATGCAAAATTACGGTAGTAGATTCCCTTGACCCAGTCATTTCCTCCGAGACGGGCAGAAACGTTGAACGCATAGGACCATCCGTTGTCAAGCTCGCCTGAAGCATATGTAGCCATAAGACGGAGACGGTAGAGCGCGCTGTTGGTCAATGCGCTGAAACGCCAGCCTGTACGCACTGTAGACGGGATTGCATGAATGTTTGTCACACCGTTGTATCCGCCATATCCGTAATCCGACACTTCGTTACCAGTGGTAGCCTCTGTGCTTCTCATAGCCTCGTTAAGACCGCTCCAGAGAGAATATGGAGAATAGCCTGTGATGGCGTCGTTCATCCTGATGCCGGTCAGATACACATCCTGCGACTCGCTTGTATATCCCCTGTTCTTGAAGCGGATATTGCTGAATCCGTAACTTACGATCTCCGTAAACGGATCGTTGGTTCCGAACAGGATCGAAGGAGCATCCTCAAAGCCGGAATCATCCATGTCGAACTCCGCGAAGTTGGAATCATCCACATCCATCACGATCTGCTCTATAGTCATTCCGACAAAGACAAGGTCCTTCACATATCCTTCGATGGTCAGGTTCACATGGGCATCCAGAAAGCCGGGAGCCTTGACAGTCATGTCATACATGCCGTTAGGAAGGTCGTCTACCAGAAACTTTCCGTCAGCAGCTGAAACTGCAGTCGCAACTGTCTTTCCCTGCTGGGAGATGACCAGTTCGGCCTCTGCTATAGGAGCCCTGCCTGCACGGTTCACCACCGTACCCTTGACTCCACCCCAGTCACTCTGGGCGAAAAGGGATGCAGAGCAGAGTACCGCTGCAATGGTTAGTATTAATTTCTTTATCATCTGATGATATCTTCTTGTTTGGTTATAACGATATAAGTCGGATAATGGTCGCTGTACCCTCCGATGAATGCACCGTTGGAGAAAGTACGGAACGGCGTACCCTTGTACTGACCGGTCTGCTGCGTCATGAACTTCGGATTGAAGATACGTCCGTAATATCCTTTCTTGTGGAGAGGAAGGAGACCGAATGTTCCTTCCTGCGGATTTGCAAGGGCATTGTTCACAAGAAGAAGGTCATATATGCTCCATACTCCCTGATATGCAAGGGAACCGAAACCTGCCTTCAGCATCACTGTGAACGGAGAGAAGAAGTCCTTATCCGTAACATCCGACCTGTTTTCCTTTCCATGAAGATAAACCTCCATGCTCGTGTCGGTAGGATTGTCATTCATGTCACCCATGCAGATGATCTTGATGCCGGGATATTTCTCCTGCATCATCATCGAATGCTCATACATGATCTCGCCGCCGCGGTCGCGGAGCTGGTTGCCGCCTTTCTTTCCGCCTGAACGTGAAGGAAGGTGGGCCACATAGATGGCAAAATGCTCACCGTCAATGGTTCCATGAACCATGAGGATGTCACGAGTACGGAAGTAGTCCCTTTCCTCCTTGCTCTGGATCCAGTCGATAGAACTGCCCTCGAAAGTAAACGGGATCGACTCGCTGTCGAGATACTTGAATACTGAAGGATTATAGAGAAGGGCGACATCTACACCACGACGGTCCGGACCGTCATAATGGATGATCTGATAATTCGCCTCGGCAATCTGGGGTTCCATCACAAGATCCTCAAGCACAAGCCTGTTCTCGATTTCGGATACACCTAGAAGGGCATGCCATGCTCCGTTCTCATCCTTCATAGCCCTGATGACCTTCGCCATGTTCTGTAGCTTCTTCTGATACTTGGCTTCAGTCCACTTGTTAGCGCCGTCAGGAAGGAACTCCTCATCGTTCTTTGCCGGATCGTTGTAGATATCAAAGAGGTTTTCCAGGTTATAGAATCCTATCACATGGTTCTGCGAACCCTTTTTCTGTGCATCGGCACAGATGACGCAAAGCATCAGGGCCGCAAATATCACTATTATCTTTTTCATTTATCTGTCTTTTTCTTTACCACCATACGGATGATGCAGAAGGGTCTGCTGCCTCAAGCGCAGCAGCCTGGTCGGCACCGATCTTCGCCGGAAGATTTGCAAAGAAATCGATTCCGGTGATCTCTTCCAGTTCGTCGATAGACATCGAGTGCTGCTTTCCGAGGGCTTCAGAATACACCATGTGCTCAAGATAGAATCCCGCAGCATTCCACTGTCCCAGAGTAGAAGATTTGCTGTAACGGAGCAGGGCCTTGAAATACGCGGTCGGCACGGTCATAGGATTACCGTCTGAATCGTACACGGTCTCTCCTCCCTCAACAAGACATCCTGTGACTACATATGTGGTATCGGACTTCTCCGCTAACACCCTGACCTTGTTTTCCAGGTCACTCCATATGCCTCCGTTATGATCGAACAGTTGAGGAGTCATGTTCGTTCCGTAGAATGTCTGCACATTTGCCTCGCGGTTGCAGAGTCTGTCGGCAGACGGTACCTGATGTCCTCTGGCATATGGATCATTGCCTCTGTCGGTCGGGGTACTCCTGCCATAATATGAGAACGGAGCTGATGAATCAGTTCCCAGCAGAGGATCATATGCCCATTCGTCAGTTCTGCTGACATTCTTTGCCGTATACATCTTGTTGAGCGGATATGCCACCCATAATGCGACCCTGTCCTTCTGGCTCCAGCCGAACGAATAGTTTCTGTAAGTCTTTCCGTTCATCTCAAAGCTGTGGCTGTAATAGCCGAGATCCGGATTGTCGAGTGCAGGAAGCTCCAGCCAGCTAACCTTTGAAAGGTCCGGATTCTTGTCCGGTTCAGGCTCAGGCTCCGGATCGGGATCGGGATCGTTCTCATCGTGTTTTCCGGATGCCGCCTGCTCTACGACAACATATTCTGAAACACCGCCGGCAACAACTGTAATCCTGACTTTTCTGCTCAATGATTCTTCATAGTTTGCCTCATATGACAATATCAGATTCCTGTCTCCGTTGCCGGTATCAGCATTGAGGACCGCCCAACCGACCGCAGAGCCTTCAGCATCATCAGCGAGAGATGCAGTCCACGAGGAATTGCATTTCACGCTGATGAATATCTGTCCGGCTTTTGCCGATACGGCTTCAGTCTCTGCCTTGACCGAGAGCAGCACATCCGTATCTGTCTTGCTGCATGATGCAGCACATGAGGCAAACACGACGGCTGCAAGGGCAGCAACCTTGAATATATCAAGCAGTCTCATCACTATTCTGCGTATATCGCTATGCTCTTAATATATACAGCAGTGGCAGTTGTGAGAGTCCAGTTCAGCTCTATCTTGCCGGAAGCGGAACCTTCAAATGTATATTCAGTCGCTGTCTGAGTTATGTTGACAGATGATCCGAATGCCGAATCGCCAACCTTAACTGTCAGAACAGCATCAGTGCCCGAAGCGCCTGAAGTATTGACGATTATCTTCTTCACGGTACCGCTGATACCATCTGTCGACAGAGTTATTGAAGATGCAGGCTCCTTCTTCTTACCCATCTGAAGTCCTCGAAGGAATGAATCATTAGTATCAAATCCAAGATAAGTAGAACCTACCATGTCAAAGTCCCATGTAACTCCGTCAAGCGTAACCTTATCCGCAGGTGATCCTTCCTCACCGAGGTCTCCCTTTGCGAATGTGTAAGCCCATGTCGCATCAGCATATGCTCCGTCATCTTCTCCACCATCATCGTTGCCGTCGTCACCGCCATCGCCTTCGCCCGGTACGTGGCTGATATAGAATGCAGGAACATCCTTACCTCCTCCCTGAGGAGTCTTATTATACTCACCTCTGAGGGTTCCGAGAGTCACAGTATCACCGACCTTGAGACCTATCTTAGAGAACGACTTGTCATTAGTGCCGACCCATCCGTTTGTCATTCCATAGATGTAGACTTCTCCTGTTGCATCCTTTATTGTGAAGTTACCATAATCCTGCTTTGCGATGCTTATGATCTCTCCTGTGAGTTCGTACCATACATCTGTACTTACCGGTGCAGCGATAAACTCCGCTACAGTAACCTTGGTAAGAGATGTCGGCATGCCTTCCGAATCATTTCCGGAATCGTCATTTCCGCTGTCATCACTTCCGTCAGAGAAATCCTTCGCAACAGCATCTGTAAAATCTACAGAAGTACCTGCCGTTTCAGAAGCAACAAGCTTGAAGTCATCCATTCTGTATGAACTTGCGACATCCACTGCCATGCAGATAGAGAGAGTCTCCGTACCTGACGGCACTGTCATATTCGCTGTAGCGACATTCCATCTGCCTGAAGTCTCGCCGCCGGCAAATGTATAGTCAGTAAACTCCACCCATTTATCTCCACCGTCATTACTGAGCCAGATATGATATTCTGAATTAGTGAAGACGCTGCCGTTTTCGCTTGAATATTTCTCTGTTCCGAATGTGAGGGTAAGGTCAGTTGAGCCACCGAGAGCAATGTTCTTGACTGCAAAATATGCATTTGCTCCGAAGAAGATATTGTTTACTCCCGAACCTGCATAATCTGAATACTCTGCGTCAGAATTTGAGTTGTTTCTTGCAGACACACCGCTGTAACTGTATGTCACATCTGCAGCACCTGTTCCTGCATGGTTCTTCCATCCGTCGAACTGGTCAAGATACGGCCAGCTTGAGCCGCTGCCATACTTCTTTTCGGCTGCAGCCTTGTCAAAGTTGTTGTGGTAGATTGCAGATTCATCAGGCTTCTGATTCTCACCGCCTCCTGGATTGTTACCTGCTTCAAAGTCCATCTCTACCGCATTCGCAAAATCAACTGCAGTACCGGCAGTTTCTGAAACCAGAAGCTTGAAGTCATCCATTCTGTATACACTGGCTTTATCTGCCTTCACACATACTGAAAGCGCAGTGATGCCGTCAGGAAGAGAGAAGTCTGCTGAAGCGACATTCCAACGGCCTGCTGCAGTACCTGCGAATACATAATCAAGCTCTACCCACTTGCTGCCGTCCTTGCTCAAGTATACATGGAACTCATTCGGATCGAACGCGGCAGTCTTATCGTTGCCATCAAACTTCTCAGTACCGAATGAAAGCGAGAATCCGGCAACATCGCTGACAGCAATGTTCTTGATTGCAAAATATGCATTGGCTCCGAAGAAGAGATTATTCACTCCTGATCCAGGATAATCAGAATAGTCACTGTTTGATGTTGAGTTAGAGCGTGTAGACATGCCCTTATAGCTGTATGTCACGTCAGCCGCACCAGTACCCTTGGCATTCATCCAGCCGTCAAACTGATCCAGATAAGGATAGCTTGAGCCAGAGCCATAGGTCTTCTCTGCCTTTTCCTTATCAAAGTCATTAGCATAGACGATAAGCGCCTCTGCAGAGCCACCCGGACCCTCCTGGGTAACAGTGATTGTCTTGAAGGACATGCCGATAGTGAACTTTATGTCCGCAGACCTGTCCATTCCGGTATTGGCCTTTGCAGTCACTGTAACAGTCTGTGCTTCAAGCGAAGCCTCACCACCTTCCGGAGAAAGGATGAGCCAATCCGCATCATATTCCGCAATCCAGTCACGGGTTGCGGTAAGAGTCACCTGCTGGTCACCGCCAGCAGCATCAAAAACCATCGTACCGTCTCCGTCAATCTTTATTGACGGCAGACCAAGATCCTCCAGCTGCTCACACGACACAAGTGTCATAAGCACAGCAATGGATGCCATGATCAGATTCCTTATCTTCATAATTGTCTTTGTAAATTATAATTTCTATAAGCTATTACCCCTAAACATAGGAATTTACAAAGATAACAAACCGCTGAAAATAAACAATACCGATACATAAAAAAAATCCGGCGGCCATGGAAACCATGCCGCCGGGAAACATGTTTGTTTCAATTATTTAAGTTGTTCGACTTCTTCTAGTGTCAAACCTGTCATGTCGACAATTTGTGAATGAGAAAAGCCCGAATCAAGCATACGGTGTGCAATAGTCGACCTCTCTTCATAGCGTCCTTGCTTCAAGCCCTGCTCAAGGCCCTGTTCCAAACCCTGCACAAGACCCTGCTCGATGCCTTGTTCGATGCCCTGCTCAAGACCTTGCTCAAGACCCTGCTCAAGACCCTGCTGCCTCGCGTAGTCCAATGTATTCTTGTAATCGTAAATCATCTTTTCCGATCGTTGATAATCTCTGAACTGTTCAGGCGTAAAGTTAACAAATTCTGCAATTTCAAACAAACGGTCAAAATCTTTTTCACTAAAAGCAACCGGTCTGGACTTCAGTTTCGACATATTCTTGAACAGATACATCCACTTATCGTAAACCGTTTCCAATTCATCCTCGCCTTTGTCGAATCTTGCCAGTTCCAGAAATATGAACTGCAGCTTGTCATGAAGCAACTCTCCGACGCTATCCTCGCGTAAACGATAAGAGGAGTGATACATATCGGGGCTCCAGCCCTGTCCATGTTCAATCGCAAATTGCGTAATGGCGATAAACCTTACAGGCTTGAGATAGAAGTTCCACGTAAAACCGATGGTATTACCGTGATCTTCGTAATACCTCTCCTTCGCCAAAGCCGCCTGATTTATTATCGGATAACATGTATAAAAGAGAGCTCTGTCACGAAAAAACGGCTGAGCCGCATTCTGCATCTCCACAATGAACTCATCACCATCGCCTGAACGGCAGGAAATATCAAAAACAGCCGATCTGTCATCATCTGTCGGCCCAAGATGTTCGGTAGGAAGAAACACCACATCTTCTATCCTCTTACCAACAATGATGTGATTAAGAAAAGTCATAAGGATATCCTTACATTCTTCGCTGCCAAAAACCCTTTTGAACATGTAATCGTTGATCAGGTTCGCATAACCGTTTTCCGGTACTTTCAATTCTGTTTCTCTTGTCATAATCCATTATGTGTTATTTGGTTAACATATCGCTAATTTCAAGAGAAACACAGAGAAAGAGGCTAAGAAAAAGAAAAATCTTTTTTAGCATTCCAGTCATTCGTCACAAATAAGGCTTTTTCGTCACTATTTTCTTTTTTTTAGCATTATTACATAAAAATCCGGCGGTCATGAATCCATGACCGCCGGAAAATATAATAAAGCTAAAACTTACTCTGTGTATGTAACAACAATCTTGCTGACGCGAGTCTGTCCGCTTGTTGCTGTCTTGTCGAAAGTCAGCACAACAGAATCAGAGCTTCCTGTCCATACATCATTCTCATATGATCCCTTATCTGCAGAAATTGCAAGCTTATGATCATATGAAGGCTTGATCACTTCTATCTTGGTAATTGTCTTGGTAGAAGATATTGTGATAGTATTACCAGGATAACATCTTACTGCCGTTCCTGAAGTATAATATTTAGGTAAATTACCTGCACTGTTTGAACCGACTGCACAAACAAAGGTGACAGGATCAACAACCTGTGTTCCAACCTCTGTTCCATTCTCAAGACCAAGTGCAACAAAATCCAATGTTACAGAATTACCGGTTGACTCACCGCCGTCGTTGCCACCATCCTCTACAGGATTGCTAGCATCAACGAGAGCCGGCATCACACCACTTTCAGTTGCATATGAGCCGTAAGTTCCATAAGCGGCGTCATACTGGATAAACTTTCCTACTTCAAGGTTAGTGATCTTGTAAGCACCGCCCTCTACAACTTCAACAGACCATACGGCTCCTGCCTCAGGCATTTCTGCTGAAACATTGAAGTTGTCGTATGTTCCCTTCTGATAATAGTATCTTCCTGCGGGATCCTGGATTGTGTATCCGCCTTCAACCTCTGTGAATGTGAATGTGTTAGCAGCAACGCTTGCTACTGCATCACCATCCTTGACTGCTGCTGCAGTAGGCAGGTATCCGTAACTCTTGTTTGCAGCAAGCGGTGTTGCAACAAGGTCAGATGCAATCATCCAATACTTACCAGCCTTGAAAGCAACTGCTCCGTTGTGCTTCAGATCAACCTTGACGGAGTTTCCGCCCATAGCGGCGATTGTAAGAACTCCAATTACAGGAGCATCTGCCTTATTCATCTCGTTTGGCTTGACTGTTACAGTCGTACCTGAAACCGATACTGAATAATGATCGTTGTCCACACCTGCTGTAAGGCCCTGGAGTCTCTCGCCTGTTACGTTGAGGACAACAGCGTCAACAGAGTAGTTCTCCCACTCAACTGATGTCATTGAAACTGACTTGATCTCAGGATCTGTGTTGACGAAAGCTGCAACGTCGGCAGCCTTGTTAGGAAGGATGCTGTAATCACCGTTGTTGACCTGAACAACACCTGAAATCTCACCTGTAGACTTGACACCTACGATCTGGCTTGCCCATGGAGAAGTCTTGTAAGTCTTTGCAGTGAACTCAACCTTGCCGTCCTTGCTTGTGAAATCAACGTATCCGTTGCTGCTCTTACCGTCGTTCCATACAGTTCCGACCTCCGAAGCACACTTGGCGTCAACTACAGTAACATACATACCTACGTAGTCAGCGAAATCGACAGTGTCGGCAGAGAACTTTGCAAGAGTATACTCATTGTCCTTGCTTACCTCTGTAAGGTCACCGTCAACGATCTGGATAAGACCATTGTACTCAGAAGCTACAGCACCGGCAAGAGCAAGCTTGACCTTTGTACCAGGAGCGAACGCATTGTTATATTCGCTTGCATAGAAGAAGACACCTGTATTAGGCTTACCGGTACCGTCCTCAAGAGTAAGACCCTTGTAAAGGTTCTGGCCGTCACCGTTGACAGCAGTCACGATACCCTCGACATAATCAACAGGAACAGCAGAAAGAGATACGTTACCTGAAATCTCCATTCCCTTGAGAATCTCCACGAACTCAGCCACCTTGATAGTCTTAGCCTCTGTAGCCTTTGTAGTAAACTCTACAGGCTCCGACTTCGAAGTAAGGCCTTCGTACTCGAGATAAGAAACAACTGTATACTTGACACCTGGAACGAGGTTTTCTGTTTCAGCAGAGAACTTGCTTTCCTCACCAAGCTCAATCTCAATCTTGAACTCCTTCTTCGCCTTGTCAGTAACTGATGCATCTTCTGTCTTAACGATGAAACCAGCGCCATCAAGAGGCTCGATACCATTGTAAGCGAATGAAGCTGAGAACGAAGCGGTTGTAGTAGTAACGTCAGATACAGAAACCGGGCTCCATGTCATTTCAGGGAGGTCAGGATCCTGTGTGTCCTCATAAAGTACAGGAATGTCACCTGCAGGATCTGAAGCAGTAAGCTCGACGTTGCCATACTTGCTTGAGTAGTGCATCCACATAGAGCCGTTCTTTACCTTGACAGTTCCGTCAGAGAGGAACTCGAACTTCCATACTGAACCAGGTACATTCTCGTCACCGTGTGAAATAGAAGAGTAACCTGCGTTGTTACCAAGGTAAACATTGTTACCGAGGTGCTGCATTGTAAAGCCGTCACCTGAAGTTCTTACGAGATAAGACCAGTCCTGATGGTTAAGGGTGATCTTGCTACCGTCAGCTGAGATCTCAGAAGTAAGCTCCTGAACTTCACCGTATCCGTAGTTATATCCGCCAGAAGCACCAGATGTGCTCACGCCCTTCATTACATGAGGCTTGCCGTCCTTCTGGAACACAACGAGATAGAGCTTGTTGCCCTGTACCTTGTCAACCTTCACGAACTCTCTAGGACCACCCTGTCCTTCAGCCTCGTATGCCTGAATGAACTCGAGGTGCTGCTCATTCTCGCCTGAGGTGATCGTCACCTCACCGCTACGCTCCTTCTTTGTCTTGAGAACAGTGAAGGAAACCTTTGTGTCGCCCGCATTACCGGACATCGGAGATACTGTGATCCACCTTGATGAAGCGGTCACCTCCCATGGCGCATCCGAAGAAACGGTAACCTCAACAGTACCGCCATCCTGCGGAAGTGCAACTACGCTCTCTGAAACTGAAAGTCCCTTGAGCACATCAAATTCCTGTGATTGCTGACAACCTACGGCCATCAGAACGCATGCAAGAACAGATGTAATTATATTTCTTAATTTCATTTTGTTCAGATATTATTAGTTGAACATATACTTGATACCTATCTGAGCATACCAGCACTGGCCGATTCCTGTCATAGGAGTCCAGATCTGAGTATTTCCATTCACTGCAGATGGAGTAGAGTAAGTAGGGTAACCCTCCTTGTCAAGACCAGCATACTTCAGGATACGTCCGCTGTTGAGTGATGGATTCATCTGCTTGTAAACACCCCATGATGAGTTGAAGATGTTAAGTACGTTCTTCACATCGATGCTGAGTCTGAGAGTGTTGGTAGACTGGCCGATCTTGAGCTTGAAGTCATGGAAGTACTGGAGGTCAACCCTGTGTGACCAAGGAGTATAAAGGCTGTAAGCCTCTGCATACTTGCCCTTGTTCTTGCTGAGGTATGGATCGTTCTTTGCGAAAGCCATGTAACGGTCTCTGTCATCAGCAGAAACGAAACGGAACTCGTTGTTCTCGATCTGAGCATCTGTAGGGATGTAGATAGAGTCGTAGTTGTAGTTGTCACCGTTCATGTCGTTCTCATACATGTAAGAGTAGTTTGTACCACCACCTCTCATTGACTCATAGAATACACCGAAGCTGTTGCCACCCTTGTCTCTGTAAGAAAGGTTGACGAAGATACGGTCCGGTGTAACGTACTGTGAGTTGTGGAGAGGTGCATAGTTAGGACCACCTACTGTAGGGATGTATGTGAATGCTGAAGAAGCGTCTGAACCCGGCATACCTGTGAGCTCCTTGGAAGCTGTACGGGTATAAGCAGCTGAAATGTCAAATCCTTCAACAGGAGTCATGTTCAATGAGAACACAGCTGAATATCCGTAACCTCTGTTGGTATTGGTAAGCACATATGCGCTGGTTCCTGTATACCTGTAGTCTGTAGGATAGATAGGACGTGCATCCGGACCCTTGAACCTTGCAAAACCATCAACAGGCTTCATATTGTAGTCTGTCATACAGACTCCGTTCACTGTCTTGTTGTAGATGAACTCGGCAGAGATAGAGAATGGGAATGAAGTAGGGAATGCATAGTCTACAGCGAATGAAGTCTTCCAAACCTGAGGCATCTTGAACTTAGGGTCAACCGCAGCGAATGATGACGGAAGAACGCCATCCTCAGGAGTGATAGTAGTAGGGAATCTCTTTGGATCAAGGCTATTCATCTTCTCGAGGAGCTTGGTCACGTCTGTGATCATGTCACCCTTGAAATGCTGGAGAAGTGCATCTGGAGAAGCTACACCATCGTTGTAAAGAGTTGTGATGGCTGCAACGTTCTGAACCATACCTGAGTTTGTAGGCATGTTTGTGAAGAACACGAGAGGGAGACGGCCTGTAAAGAGACCTGTACCGCCACGGAACTTAAGGCTCTTGTCACCGAGAACGTCCCATGAGAAACCGACACGTGGAGAGACCTGAACCTTTGTAGTAGGCCACTTGCCTGTATCGATGTGCTTTCCATTGTAATCTACATCGTAGATAGCCTGGTTCCTCATGATGTCCTTGTTATTGAAGATGATAGACTCGAGGCGGATACCGGCAGTAAGCTTGAACCTGTCTGTAGCGCTCCACTCCTCCTGTCCGTAAAGAGCAACCTTCGAATAACGCACACGTGCCGCTGGGCTTGTTTCTCCGTCATATCCATATGTAAGAGCCACTGTTTCTGGAACTGCGCCTGAGAGGAAGTCCTCAAGGCTGTTGTAACGATAGTAACCTGTACCGTTTCTCATGTATGAGTTGTCAGCCATCTGATACTCATAGCTGATACCTCCTGTGATCTTATGGCTGCCAGTATAGTAAGTGATATCGTCCTTTACAGTAAGAACCTGGTTGTGGACACCGTTGTTCCATGTGAAGAGCTCATAACCTGCTGCCATGAGCGGAGTGAATGTACCTGTTCCGTCGAGGATGTCGATGAACGGGAATTTCTCTGAATTTGTTCCGCGGATATCATCGAGCTGCGAGAATGTTGCGAGGAACTGGTTGGAGAGATTGTTTCCGAAACGGCTATTGAGGTCTACAGAGATTGTGTTGACCTTGTTGTCCTGCGAGTAGATTGAATTTGCAAAAGCCATTGAATACTGTGAAAGACGGTTCTGAACCGCTCTCTGTCCGCAGTTTGATGAAGAACCGTTTGTAGGGTTCCAGCCTCTGTTGAGAGTGTTGTTGTAACGGATAGCAAGATGATGGTCATCAGTGATGTTCCAGTCGATACGTGCAAGGAACTTGCGGTTGCTCTCCTCTGCAGGGAATTCTGTTGAAGAACCAGTGTCATATCCGTACTTTGTCTTGAGGAAGTCAGAAACCTGCTTCATCTGCTCGACTGACGTACGTGAGATATATGCATCAGGATCAGCCACACCATCAGTTGAAGGTCTCCAGCGGTTTACGACTGAAGGGCTCTTTGTATACTCGAAGTTTACGAAGAAGAAGAGCTTGTTCTTGATGATAGGACCACCGAGAGTCATACCGTAAGTAGTGGTTCTGTCAGTATCACGAGCACCTGATACCTCCTTGCCGTTTACGACATTACCACGCATGTTCTCGTTGCGGTAGTACATATATGCAGATCCCTGGAACTTGTTCGAACCTGACTTTGTGATTGCGTTTACACCACCACCGACAAAGTTTGTCTGACGAACATCGTATGGAGAGATAACCACCTGAACCTCCTCGATCGCATCAATAGAGATAGGGCTTCCGCCACCTGGGAGATTCTCCGAAAGACCGAAGTTGTTGTTGAAGTTAGCGCCATCGACAGTGAAGTTTGCGGTACGTCCGTCAGCACCTGCGAAGCTCATGTCATTACCACCGTATGGTGAAAGCTTGGCAACATCAACTATGCTTCTGCTCACTGTAGGGAGGTTCTCCATCTGCTTATTGCTGATGTTTGTAGCAGCACCTGTCTTTTCAGCAGCAAACTTTGAAGCTGCCTGACCGATTACGAGAGCCTCGCTGAGCATCTCCTTATCCTCGTTCATGGAAGCATTGAGAGCATACTGTTCAGCAAGCTGGAGAGTCACATCGGTATTGATTACTGTCTGGTAACCAAGGCATGAGATTTCCACCTTGTAAGGGCCGCCTGAACGCATACCGTTGATGGTATAGCGACCGTCCTCGTTGGTAACGACACCATAGACTGTACCCGAAGGCTCGTGAGTTGCGACAACAGCCGCACCGATCACCGGCTCACCGTTTACATCAATGATACGTCCACCAAGTGATGAAGTCGTAATCTGCGCAAACGCAGAAACGGCAACAAGCATTGCTGCCAAAGCAGCAACAAAACACTTAATTGATTGTTTCATAACGGTTTAATAGTTAATAATAGGTATTTTATGCCGCGAAGATACTATTTTTTAATGATGTTATGAAATTTTATAAAGTTTTTGAAACCCATGTAACAAATAATTAACGGTTTGTCACTGCCAAAGGATTTGCAGATAAGAAAAATATGTATACCTTTGCGCCCGATAAAAAGATGTGGAGAGATTTGCCTGCTTGCAACCACGTTAAAAAATGCTAAAAATCATATGATGTTTTGTGTTTTTGTGACGGCTCCGCATCTTTGTGGGGCTTATTTTATTGTACACCAGAGACTTACAAGAAATCGCATGAGGCAAATGGCGCAGGCGATTCAACATAACAGATTGATAGACAAAACATTACAGAATATAGGATATGAATTATCTTTTTACATCAGAATCAGTATCGGAAGGACATCCTGACAAGGTGTCCGACCAGATTTCAGACGCGATCCTCGACGAGTTCCTTCGTCAGGACCCTGAATCAAAGGTGGCATGCGAGACCTTCTGCAGCACAGGCCTCGTGGTAGTAGGCGGCGAGGTCCGCTCGGAAGACGCATATGTGGACATTCCGAAGACAGTACGCCGCGTCATCAACAAGATCGGCTATAACAAGGCGGAATACATGTTTGACGGAAATTCATGCGGTATCCTTTCTGCTCTCCACGAGCAGAGCGTGGACATCAACCGTGGAGTCGTAGGAGAAGATGCTGACGCACAGGGAGCCGGCGACCAGGGAATGATGTTCGGATACGCATGCCGCGACACAGAGGAATACATGCCTCTCCCGCTCGCACTCTCGCACCAGGCACTCCTCATGCTTGCAAAGATCCGCAAGCAGCAGCCTGAACTCATGCCTTACCTCCGTCCGGACTCGAAGTCACAGTTCACGATCGAGTACGACGGCGACACAAATGAGCCTGTCCGCGTACATACGATCGTGATCTCGACCCAGCACGACGAGTTCACCCCTGCAAGTCTCGGCAACATGACTTATGCTGAAGGATGCGCACAGTTCGGACAGAAGAGAGTGGACGAAGAGATGCAGAAGAAGATCCGCGAGGACGTGCAGAACATCCTCCTCCCTATGCTCATCGACACCCTCGCTCCCGAGACCGCAGCCCTCTTCAAGGGCGATCACATCCTTCATGTCAATCCGACAGGAAAGTTCGTGATCGGAGGTCCTCACGGCGATACCGGCCTTACCGGAAGAAAGATCATCGTGGACACTTACGGTGGAAAGGGAGCTCATGGCGGCGGTGCCTTCTCAGGAAAGGACCCTTCAAAGGTAGACCGTTCTGCTGCATACGCAGCGCGTTATATTGCAAAGAACATGGTAGCTGCCGGTGTGGCTCGTGAAATGCTCGTACAGGTATCATATGCAATCGGCGTAGCACGTCCTCTCAGCATCTTCGTGAACACTTATGGAACGGCAGCAAACGGATTGAGCGACGCATATATCGCAGAGAAAATCAATGAAATCTTCGACCTCCGTCCTGCAAAGATCATCGAGAAATTCGGACTCAAGAAACCTATCTATGAGCCTACCGCATCATACGGGCATGTAGGACGTGACCCTTACAAGGCTTCGGTAATGATACGTCGTGATGGAAAATATGTTCCTGAACTCGTTCAGTTCTTCGGATGGGAACTCCTCGATTCGGTAGACATGATCAAAGAAGCCTTCAAGCTCTAGCAGCCATCACTGACATCGGGCAGTGCAATAAGAAACAACAGACCCCGTCGGGCAAGCGAAGCATATCCCTATGTTTCTGCGAAGCGGTCCGA
>JAZNAW010000094.1:0-7297 GCA_045586745.1 Candidatus Cryptobacteroides sp. | reverse complement strand
AAGTGTTACGGACGTAACCTCGCATCAGGCCGTATGGTCGAGAAGGGAGAGGTTGTCGGCGTAATCGCAGCACAGTCTATCGGTGAGCCAGGTACACAGCTTACACTCCGTACATTCCACGTCGGAGGTACAGCTTCAAGTACTGCAGCAGATAACGCGATCACATCAAAATACAACGGAAAGCTTGAGTTCGAGGAACTCAGAACCATCGAGAGGGTTACTGAAGACGGCGTACAGAATGTGGTTGTCAGCCGTACTACTGAAGTCCGCATCGTGGATGAGAACACAGGCATCACATACTCTCAGTATGACGTACCATACGGTTCCATCCTCTACAAGAACGACGGAGATACAGTCAAGAAAGGCGACCTCATCTGCGAGTGGGATGCATATAACGCGATCACAATCATCGAAACTGCCGGTAAGGTACGCTTCGACAGCATGATCGACGGTGTGACATTCCGCGAGGAAATGGCTGACGAGTACTCTCTCAACAGAGACAAGGTCATCATCGAGTCACGTGACAAGTCGAAGAACCCTACAATCGTCATCACAGACGAGCATGGCGAGAGCCTCAAGCATTACAACCTCCCTGTAGGTGCACATGTAATGGTAGAGGACGGTCAGGATGTGAAGCTCGGTGACATCATCATCAAGATTCCACGTGCAATCGGTAAGGCATCCGACATTACCGGAGGTCTCCCACGAGTTACCGAACTCTTCGAGGCTCGTAACCCGTCTAACCCAGCGATTGTATCTGAAATCAACGGTGAGGTTATCATGGGTAAGATCAAGAGAGGTAACCGTGAGATCATCATCAGGAACAAGTCAGGTCTTGAGAAGCACTATCTCGTACCTCTTACCAAGCAGATCCTTGTTCAGGAGAATGACTATGTGAAGGCTGGTACAAGACTCTCTGACGGAGCCGTATCACCTACCGACATCCTCGGCATCCTCGGTCCTATCAAGGTTCAGGAGTACATCGTGAACGAGATCCAGGAGGTATATCGCCTCCAGGGTGTGAAGATCAACGACAAGCATTTCGAGATCATCGTACGTCAGATGATGAGAAAGGTACAGATCAACAACCCGGGTGATACAGAATTCCTTCCAGAGGAACTTGTCGACAAGTGGCTGTTCATGGATACAAACAACTCTATCTATGGCAAGTTCATCGTACTCGACAAGGGTGATTCACAGACTTACTCGGAAGGTGACATCATTTCTGCACGCGAGATGAGAAGTGAGAACTCTTCACTCGAGCGTCAGGGTCTCCAGATGATGGTTCTCCGTGAGGCTAAGCCTGCAACAGCAAGCCAGGTTCTCCAGGGTATCACAAGAGCAGCATTGAAGACTAACAGTTTCATCTCTGCAGCTTCATTCCAGGAGACTACCAAGGTGCTCAGCGAGGCAGCCATCCGCGGACGAATCGATACTCTCGAAGGTCTTAAGGAGAATGTCATCTGCGGTCACCCTATACCTGCAGGTACAGGTCAGAAGGAGTTCCAGGAGATTCTGGTTGCTCCGGCTGCAGATCAGCAGAAGAACCTCGCAGATCTCTAACCGATCACATACAAACAGCTGACTAACAGCTGATTACAATAAATCGCCTGCATCAAATGACGCAGGCGATTTATTGTATAACCTTGAAGGTAAGGCGGTTACGTGCTATGTCTAGCATGGATATTGGTAAAAGGATGGGGGAAAGAGACGATTATGCTGGAGATTGCAAAGAAATTCAACGAGCTTCTTGTCGAGAAGATGGATCTGTCCGATGCATTCGGAAACTTCATATATGGTACATGTGCCGTGGCGCTGATGGCTGCCGTCAGCATCGGAATCAACTGGTGTATCCAGGTACTATTCCGGCTTATAACCAACAGGAGCAGGAGATTCATGAGGAGCAGATGGCATGGTTACATTGTCAGGAGGAAACTTGGCCACCACATTCTGCTTCTTATACCCGGAATCATACTTTATGGACTTCCATACTTGTTCTATGAGACCGGCGAACCAATCATAAGATATCTTCATCGGGCAGACATAATCTACATTCTGATAGTGGTCATAATGGTCTTGAACGCCATTATGTACTGCTTTCTGGATTATTATTCCACTACCGACAAGAACAGGAGCCATCCGTTGAAGGGTCTGGTACAGGCGCTGCAGGTCATACTGTATTTCATAGGAGGCATCATAATTCTCGCTGTACTGATCGACAAATCCCCTACCGTACTCCTGACCGGACTCGGAGCATCTGCGGCAGTGCTTATGCTCATATTCAAGGACAGCATACTCGGCTTTGTAGCCGGAGTACAGCTGTCCCAGAACAACATGATACGTATCGGAGACTGGATCCAGATGCCGGACGGCAGCGCGAACGGCACAGTCGAGGAGATAACCCTGAACACAGTCAAGGTGCGCAACTGGGACAATGCCATCACCATGATTCCGCCATATACCCTGGTGAGCACTCCATTCAAGAACTGGAGAGGAATGCAGGAAAGCGGAGGACGAAGGGCTGACAAACGCATATTCATAGACCTGAACAGCCTTATGGTCTGTACAGAAGAGATGATAGGCAAGATAAGGAACGACCTTCCGCTTATGGCAGAAAACAGGGAGGATAACGCCGCGGAGATACTGACGAACGTGCAGTTGTACCGTCTTTACATCGAAAGATACCTGCGCCACCACCCGGACATCAATCAAAGCATGGACATCATAGTTACACAGAAGGAAGCCACACCTTTCGGACTTCCGATAGAGGTATATTTCTTCACACTCGACAAGACATGGGCGATATACGAAAAGAAACAGTCGGACATATTCGACCATCTGATGACGATAGCCCCTGACTTCGGACTGAAAATCTACCAACGTCCATAAATTCTTCATAATTTCCCGATAAATATGACACGTTTTGTACATTTGTGCGTCATATAGACAGAAATGGGACTTAACGGAAAAGACATATTCGGAAGTAAGAGGCTGGACTTCATGTTCAGACTGGCCTGCAGCATCCTCGGACGTAGCGACGAGGCAGAAGACATGATGCAGGATGTTGCCGAAAGGATTCTCCGAAGACAGACCCGGGATATCGGGAACATTGACGCCTTCCTCACCCAATCGGTCAGAAACGCATGCATAGACCGGATCCGGCGAAGACGGGATACCACACCGAAGATACCGGATGTCCCCGACGAAATAAACCCCGACAGGTGGAACGAACGGCAGCTGATACATAAGGCGATGGCCCGCCTGCCGGAAAAGCAGAGAACCGCAGTCCACCTCAAGGACATCGAAGGATACTCAACCAGAGAAGTTGCAGACATTCTCGGTACAGACGAGGCAAACGTAAGGACAATACTTTCACGAAGCCGGAAGGCATTAAGAGAAATCATTGAAAAGGAATTCGGATATGGAATATGACATCAATAAGATACGCACCCTCTGTGACAGATATTTTGATGGAGACATCACGGAGGATGAAGAAATGACCCTGAGGTCATGGTTCCTTCACACCGAAGATGTTCCGGCAGACCTAAAGGCTGTCAGGGCAATGTTCTGCGGATTCAAGGAAGCATCTGCGATGACATACAGGCCTTCGGTATCAGGTAAGAAGACACACAGACCATTCGGGCGCATCTTCTGGGGAACGGTGGCGACAGCCGCGGCGGCGGCAATATGCATCGGTATATTCAACCGTGAGATCTATGGGTACGATGCTGAAGGGAATGCCATCACAGATCCGCAGGTCGCCATGGAAGGAACTGCCTATCTGACTTATCTCGACAATCTTGAAACAAGCATCGACATAGCCCTTATGCTCACAATGGAAATGGAAGACAACAACTAAACAAATAGACATGAAACGTATCATAACCCTATTAGCCTTGATTGCAACAGCAGTAGCGGCACATGCACAGACAGATTCACTCGTCACATTCGACACCAAAGGCAGTCAGCTAGAAATCTCCATAGCCGGATTCAACATATCCTTGGGTGATTCCGCAAAGGAAACATATACTGACGCATATTTCTACAATGAGCCACGCAGGGAAAAGATAACGACAAACTTCCTGGGCATGGGATTCGGAGGCATAGTACTCACTCCAAGTCCATATTACGGTCCATGGGAAGGTTCTGATGACTTTCTTGACATCTATCCGGGCAATAGTCCGAGAATCGACCTTGAAATCGTGAGCTGGACCATTCCTCTCGACAAAAGGGGAAGATCATACTACAGGGTCGGAACAATGTTCTCATATGACAGGTACCGTTTCAAAAACAACGTCACCCTGATCAACGACGAAGAAGGCCGTCTTATGCCCGCAGATCTCAATGGACAGGTAAAGAATACAAAGCTTAGGGCAAACTACTGGGGTCTCAACATGGGATTCGGATTCAAGCTCAGCAAGGTCCTGATCCTGGTACAGGGAACAGCCGAACTCCTCACAAAATCATCCGTAAAATACAAGAATCCAGGCAAGACCGTCTATCAGGTCAATGGCCTGAACCCGTTCAGGAGCAGGGTCTCATTGAGCACCAGCTGGGACGGATACGGATTCTACATTGACTACACCCTTACTCCTCTCTTCAAGGCAGGTGTCGGCAACGACACACATGCCCTCTCCATCGGATGCAGATTAGGATTCTAAAACATCTCGAAAATGAAACGGTCATTAATAATATTCATACTGTCAATCCTCCCTCTTGGACTTTCAGCCCAGAGTTCGATACTTGACTATATCTTCGAGGATTATGCCGGAAAGAAGGAATACCAGAGCGTCATATACGGAAAGACGATGCTGTCCATGATGAAGGACGGCGCATCATCCGACGTGAAGGATCTTCTCGACGGTATCAAGATGATACGCATAATCAGCTGCAAAGGAGAAGCAGAGATTCTCTGCGACAGGGTACTTGGCATCATCAAGCCAGACTACCGTCTCATATCCAGAATAACCGGAGACGGAAAGGTCTCGAACTTTTATCTTTATGATCCGGATAACGGAAAGAAGGACATGTCATTCGTCATGACTGTCCTCGGACCTGAGGAAAGCGTTGTTCTCGAGATAATCGGCAAGTTCGATGTCAAGGACATAACCCGACTATCCGTCATCGGACAGAAGAAGTAATTCCTATTTCAGTAGTACGAGGTCGGCAAGAGCGATGGCGGTCATAGCCTCGACCACTACAGGTGCACGGAGGGCGAAACATACGTCATGCCTGCCCGGAACCTCCAGAACATCCATCTCCCCTTTCTCAAAATTGAATGTCTGCTGAGACTTGCGGATGCTTGAAGTCGGCTTGAATGCGACTCTGAACTTTATAGGAGCTCCGTTAGTGATGCCTCCGTTAACTCCTCCGGCACCGTTCTTTGTCGGACGTCTGTCCGGACCTATCGGATCGTTATGTTCCGATCCCTTCATACGCGATGCCCCGAATCCGTCTCCAAATTCAATTCCACGCACTCCCGGTATAGCGAATACAGCATGGGCGATCTGCGACTCGACACTGTCCCAGAAAGGTTCGCCGTAGCCCGGGTCTATATCCGGTACGGTACATTCAATCACGGCTCCCAGACTGTCGCCTTCCTCAATTGCCTTGTCGATGACAGCCTGCCACTGCGGGTGCAGTAAAGATCCTTCGCTCTGCTCAGGATGACAAGTCGAGGATTCATGGTCGGACTGGCATGGGATACCGCTGAGTTCCACTATTGCGGATTCTATGCTCTGGCATGGAGTCTCGTCCAGAATGGTAGCGTCTTCAAGTATCATCTTGGCGACTACGCCGGCGGCCACGACGGGGAGCGTCATGCGACCCGAGAAGTGGCCGCCGCCACGCGGATCATTGCAGTCGTCCCATCTGAGTGCGGCGGTGAGATCCGCGTGGCCCGGGCGAGGCATTGCCTCGAACAGGGCGTAGTCAGTCGAACGGGTATTATTGTTCCTGAACACTACGGTCAGAGGAGCACCTGTCGTATGCCCCTCATAGACACCGCTGACGATCATAGGCTTGTCATCCTCGATTCGCGGAGTCGTACCCTTTGCCCCGCTCTTGCGACGAAGGATATCTTTCTCAAAATTCTTCTCGGAAAGTTCCAGACCGGCAGGTACGCCGTCCATCACAACGCCGATAAGCTCACCATGTGACTCACCGAATATCGAAACTCTGAATCTTCTACCAAAAGAGTTCATATCTTACTATAGTTATTTCGTTAACTTTTCGAACAGTTCATGGAACTGCGGAAATGACTTCGCTACGCAGGCCTCATCGTCAATGATGACAGGACTGTCTGCTCCAAGGGATGCCACCTTGAGGGCCATGACCATACGGTGGTCGTGGCATGAGGTATAGTCGCCACCCTTCAGGAGGTTATCAGTAAGCAGCCTCTGCGCCAGACTGTAACCTTCGATAACCATCTCGTCGCCTTCCACGGACACATTGACCCCCATATGGGACAGCATATCTGTAATTGCCTTCGCCCTGTCGCTCTCCTTGTTGGCAAGACGTCCGACACCTGCGATACGGCTGGTTCCCTGACAGAATGCCGCCAGGACAGAAATGATCGGAAACAGATCAGGACAGTTCGAGGCATCGACGCTGAAAGCCTTCAGAGGGGCTCTCTGGACAGTTATGTTACCCTTGTCTCCGTCGAGTTGGGACAGGCTCGCTCCAGCATCCATCAGGATGTCCATCACGGAAAGATCCGCCTGGAGGGATGTCGTGTCAAGTCCTTCGAGTTCGACCTTTCCGAAGATCGCTCCGGCTACAAGGAAGTTCGCTGCAGCGCTCCAGTCCTTTTCAAGTTCTATGTCCGCAGCCTTGTATTTCTGACCTCCCTTCACCTTGAAGACCATCTCCGTGCATAGCGACCAGTCGCCGCCCGACTGGATGAAATCCGGACCTCCCAGCATGTCGTTGCCTATCTTGATGCCGAACTTCTTGAGGACCTCGAGGGTGATGAATGTATATGGTATGCTTTTAGGCTCCTTGACTATCACCGAACTGTTCCGGTCTGCGAACGGCAGGGCCATGAGCAGACCGGATATCATCTGCGAACCATGCTTGCCTGAAATCTCTGCACGTCCTGCCTTGAGAGGACCATGGACTGAAAGAGGCATGTATGAATATGTCATTTCGGCCCCGAAGGCCTCCATGATTTCCTTGGCACCAGTCAGATGGCGGTACAGAAGGGTACCTTCCGCCTTGAAGCCTGTATCGATCGGCGAAAGTTGGGCCATGATCGGAATCATGAGACGGGCAAGAAGTCCGGATTCTCCGACATTCA
>JAZNAW010000093.1:0-2554 GCA_045586745.1 Candidatus Cryptobacteroides sp. | reverse complement strand
GAAAGCACGAGCTTTCCAGCATCAAGAGGTGAGCCCTCGACCGCATCGGTCAGTTTGAGGCCACCACTGTAGACGAGGTCCTCAGGAACCGCCTTGTCGTAACTTTCAGGATATTTCTCTGCCAGATACTTGGCAAAGACGTCATGACGGGCGCTGGTAAGTCCGTTGCTGCCCATTCCGCCGTTGTATTCCTTTTCATATGTCGCCTGTCCGAATGAGGCAAGTCCCACGATCACGTCGCCTGGACGGATGTTTGCATTGTCGATGACATCGCTGCGCTTCATACGGCATGTAACCGTAGAATCCACTATGATCGTACGTACCAGGTCTCCGACATCAGCGGTTTCGCCACCTGTGGCATAAACTCCGACACCCATTTCGCGGAGTTCTGCAAGAAGTTCGTCGGTACCGTTGATGATCGCGCTGATGACTTCACCAGGCACAAGCATCTTGTTGCGGCCGATTGTAGATGACACGAGGATATTGTCGACTGCACCTACGCAGAGAAGGTCATCGATGTTCATGATGAGCGCGTCCTGTGCGATGCCTTTCCATACGCTCAGGTCGCCTGTCTCCTTCCAGTACAGATATGCCAGCGATGATTTTGTTCCTGCACCGTCCGCGTGCATGATGTTGCAGTATTCAGGATCTCCGCCCAGAATATCGGGGATTATCTTGCAGAATGCCTTTGGGAAAACGCCTTTGTCGATGTTCTTGATAGCGTTGTGCACATCTTCCTTCGATGCCGACACACCACGCTGCATGTACCTTTGGTTGCTCATATCAGGTCTGAATTATAATATCGCGCAAATATACATAAAAAACCGCGAGCAGTCAACATGCTATTGCCTGCCAGCCTTATATAATTGCCACGAATTATAGATGTTGTGCCAGATGCTGTAGAGGCCGCCGACTATGGCGGTTTCAGGCGTCATGAAGGTGATGGCCATCCAGATGACGAAGATGGTGTTCTTCTGGCCCATTGCCTGACCTGCCGTAACCTTGCGTACTACCCGGCCTCTTTCTTCAAGGTCAGGAGAAACGCTTCTGCGAGGACGATATCTGCTGCCGACAAACCGTCCGGCAGCGAACTGGAAAGCGCAGCATACGAGAGAAACCAGCGACATCATCAGAATAAGTCCCGCAGACAGTTCCGTATGGACAATCGCCTTTGTGGTCATGGCGATTGCTAGAGTCAGGGCCAGAGCCCATATGTAGAACGGAAGGTCAGGATGCTTCATCAGCCTGGCGTGGAGATGAGGAGCCAGATAACGTACAAGCCATGCACAAAGACAAGGTGTTATCAGAAGAGGAAATACCTTTGCCATTATCAGGCTGAACGATTCCCAGAAATCCAGATCCGTATGCGGCTGAACCAAAGGAACGACCAACGGCACCAGAACTGCTACAAGAAGGTTGATCAGGACTATATATGTCGTCAACCCTGACACGTCACCTCCAAGCTTCCTGGTCACGACGGCAGCGGCAGTCGCTGTCGGTGCTATGAGGCATAGCATTGCGCATTCTATCAGAATGACTGCGCTCTGAGATGAATCCGGATTTGCTCGGAGAATCCATACAGCAAGAATACCCAGAAGTATGAAGAGCCCTCCCTGGGTCAGAAGCAGCCACCAATGCCACCGATGTGGCTTGAGGTCTTTGGGCTCAATCCTGCAGAATGTCAGGAACAGCATAGTGAAGATCATCAGCGGCTGTGCGACATCCACGATTACTTCCAGCACCGGACCTGCCATGTGGACAGGAGCCGGCATGAAATGGTACAGGAGATAGAGTGCCGCTCCCGTCACCATGGCGACGGGCAGCATCCAGTCCTTTATTTTCCTGACTATATCCATTGTATTGC
The DNA here is from genome assembly GCA_045586745.1 of Candidatus Cryptobacteroides sp. Taxonomy (GTDB): domain Bacteria; phylum Bacteroidota; class Bacteroidia; order Bacteroidales; family UBA932; genus Cryptobacteroides. The sequence goes on along the minus strand of JAZNAW010000093.1, from coordinate 690 downwards.
AAATATACATCTAAATCCGGTCTGCCAGGTATTTCATCACCATAATTTTTGTCCTGAGTGACAGGTGTAGGTCACTCAGGACAAAGTCAATTCATATAATCAACTGACTATCAACAAAATAAATAGAGCATTGCTGTCTTGACTGACCACGCAATGTCACTCAGGACAGGATTCAAACCATGAAGTGTATATCTACATGGCAATGTGTAAATAATGCCTGAGTGTTCAGAAGGCAAATAATATTGTATAAACTGGTATATCATCGCCATAATTTATTAACTTTGAAAGTTGAACCATTTTAATGACATCTCCCATGAAATACGATATCTTCATCAGCTATTCGCGAAAGGATGCTGAAATCATCGACAGGATTGAACAGGAACTTGCCCTCTATGGCATGACATGCTTCATCGACCGAAGCGGAATCAATCCGGGAGAAGACTATGCCGAGGTCATTTCAAAGGCTCTTTTCGAATCGGAACTCATGCTCTTCGTATGGAGCGAGAACTCCAACCAGTCGAAGGAAACCGCAAACGAAGTCGCCCTCGCGATAGATTTCGAGAAGCAGGTCGTTCCGTTCAAGATCGGAAAGTTCCAGGCGGACTACAAACTGGCCTACCGTCTTGTACGCTTCAACAGGATAGACGCCCTGACCTACAACGAGCAGAAGATTGTCGAGCTTGGAGAAAA
>JAZNAW010000092.1:0-29558 GCA_045586745.1 Candidatus Cryptobacteroides sp. | reverse complement strand
CCTTTATGATGGACTCCTCCGGAATCCATGTGTCCGGTACTATTTCAATGTTTTCGAAACTCATGTCTATGCCTCCTCGTTTTCAATTTCCTGATTTACTGATTCGTAGAGTTCACCCCAGAACCTGCTTATCTTTCCTGTCCACTTGACCCTGTCCTTCTTGGGCTGTTCCTCCTTCTTCGTGTTCTTCGGAGTCACGTCCTCGACAGTCTCGAAGTCAAGCAGAGTATCCTTGTGCTCCGGCTCTGATACAGGTTCAGGCTGTGTGAATATGCTCTCCGGATTATAGCTATCCTTAGGGAAGGCGCAGTTAAGGGTGCTGTCGTTCCTTGCCGCCATTATCAGACCGAGCGAAGTCGCAGCCGAGGTGTCCGTCATTCCGTCACATCCCTGGTATGAGAACATATGCCTTGGATAGCCCGTCCTTACCCTGTAACCTGAAAGGTCGTAGATGAAGTTTCCGAGGTTGGCTGTCTGTGCACATCCTCCGGTCACCACGATTCCGCTCATGAGCCTGTCTGCGAATCCGCTCTGCTGGATTTCGTAGAGGATTGCCATCATGATCTCCTCCACCCTGGCAGTGATTATCTCGGAAAGATATTTCACAGGAAGCTTCTTGTCGGCCTCGCCGTTGTCGCTCTTGATCTGGATGATCTTTTCGCTGAGGTTCTGGAGCTTTTCAGGCATGCATGCTCCGAATGCGATCTTGATGTTCTCAGCAAGGTCTCTGCCGATGCTTCCTTCAGACTCGATCTGGATGTCTCCGGTGATGTTCTTTCCTCCGAACGGGATAGATGCATAATGCCTCATGATATTTCCGTGATAAACTGATACCGACACGCATCCGCCACCGAAGTCAACCATTGCGACACCGTTCTCCATTTCAGCGTCCGTAAGCACCGCCTTTGCAGTGGTGTCAGCGGTGAAGTACTTGCGTGCGGCCACTATTCCTGTTTTTTTCAGTACGGTGTCGATCTTCGCCAGGGAACTCTTCTTGCCGATGAATATCTTGAAATGTCCTTCAAGCACGTCGCTGGTCATTCCTATGATGTCGTTCTCGATTATCTGGAAGTTCTCTCCGTCTGAAAAGGACTGTGCCACAGCCCCATAGATGGCCTCCATGTTAGGATTCTCAAGAGGATACATGTCCTGTGCGGACCTTTTCAGCTCGGCAATGTCTTCGACTGTGATGTCTTCGTCAATACCTCTGCCTTCGATCTTTCCTGTGCTGGACTCCTGTCTTACAGGATACTTGGGCATTCCGACCACTGCCTGCGTGATCTTGATTCCAAGAGCATTCTCTGCCTGTCGAATAGCTTCCGACAAGGGTTCGCTTACCTGTGATGCATTGAAGACGCCGCTGTTCCTGATGCCTTCAGACGGAGTCTCGCTGTAATAAACGATCTGGGTGTTCTCTCCCTCTACCTTGGCTACGGTAAGGGCTATCTTCGAGGTTCCCAGGTCGATTGCCGTAATGTATCTGTCCTGTATTTCCATATGCTGTCTCCTTTATTTTTCCTTGCATACGATCTGTCCTTTGTACTTGAGGTCGACCGTCTTGTAGTGATTCTCTCCCTTTGCCGGGATTATATGTGTATAGTATTTCTCCATTTTCCTGAACTTGTCCTCGATGTCGACAGGCTGTCCGAAAAGGAACTTTTCATTACCTTCGCGCGGTATCAGGATAAGGTCCTTTCCCTCGTCGACTGATATCTGCACGATCTTATCCTTCCATACCCGACTGTTCTCGATATAGTTCACGACCCTCATCATGCTCTCGAACCAGGCCTTCTCCTTCGGGTCTTCGATGGCTCCCTTATATCCGCTGTTTGCGGCCAGAGGAATGTTTCCGTCAATTATCTGTACATGCGAGGCGTATGTCCTCTGGAGCGGAAAGATGTATCCGTCAGCATCCGCATAGAATCCGCCGTCGCTCTTCTGGAACCTTACGACCGGCTTTCTCTGTGTGACGTCTACATGGAGGATGCCGTCTCTGGTGACATATGCCTGACTTTTCAATACTGCGCTTCTGCCGTCTATGATGTCCTCTATCCTGGTGAGATTGATGCTGTCGATCACCATCCCTCTGTATTTCCCGTATTCCTTGTCAAGAAACCCTCTGACATCCGCCTTTGATACAAAGCTGTTCTGCATGCTGTCCAGTATGGCCACTTCCAGACCGGTGCATTTTATGCTCTTCCTTGAGTCTGCACCGGCTGTGAAGGCGACGATGATGCATGCTGCCAGACACATGCCGCAGAATCCGAGCAATATGTATTTAACGTATCTTTTCATTCAGCAATGCATTTATAGGTTCCACAAATCTGTCAATGTCTCCGGCTCCCACGGTGACGAAGACCTCCTTCTCTCCAAGTTCCAGCCCCTTCATGTAGCCCATCAGTTCCTCCTTCTTCAGAAGCACCTTCTCCGGTGCTGTGACATTCCTGAAGATGATTTCCGAAGTCACTCCCGGAATCGGCTCCTCGCGTGCCGGGTAGATGTCCAGAAGGATGAGTCTGTCCACAATGCTGAGCGATTCAGCAAATCCGTCCGCGAAGTCGCGTGTCCTGGTGTAAAGGTGCGGCTGGAAAATTGCGGTCAGCTTATGACCGGGGAAGTTTCCTCTGATCGAAGTCAGGGATGCGGAGATTTCCCTTGGATGGTGTGCATAGTCATCGATGTATATGCATCTGTCCGACTTGAGCTGTATGTCGAATCTGCGCTTCACACCACCGAATGATGCAAGGGCCTCGCGGATCTTATCAGAATCCAGACCGTATGTAAGTCCGATTGCCGCCGCTCCGACTGCATTCTCGATGTTGACCCATCCAGGTATGCCGACGACGCAGTCTCTGATGATTCCTCCCGGCCAATACAGGTCGAAGTGCGTGAAACCGGTGCCGTCTCCGTCTGTCAGCACAGCATGGAAGTCAGCGGCAGGGTCATCGTATGAATAAGTAAGTATCCTTGCCTTTGTATCTGCTGGAGTAATGTCCAGACCATGTTTTACGATCACGGCGCCGCTTACCTGTGATGCGAATGCCTTGAACGCCTCGCGGATATGTGTCTCATTTCCATAGATGTCCAGATGGTCGGGGTCCATTGATGTTATCACCGCGATTTCAGGGAAAAGCTGAAGGAACGAGCGGTCGAATTCGTCCGCCTCCGCGACTACAACATTGTTTTCATGGATAAGGAGATTTGTTCCGTAATTCTTCGAGATTCCCCCCAGGAAGGCCGAACATCCCTCTCCTGAAGCTGTGAATATATGGCTTACAAGCGTGCTGGTTGTCGTTTTTCCATGTGTTCCGGCAACAGCCATGCATCTTTGACCGGCAGAAATCTCACCAAGCATTCTCGAACGCTTTATCACGCGATATCCGTGTTCCTGTACATATACAAGCTCTCCCATGTCTTTCGGAACGGCAGGCGTATATACAACAAGAGTGGACTCGACATCCTTCGGCACGAAGTCGATGTCGTCCTCGTAATGGACCTCGATGCCCTCGGATTCCAGAGCATGTGTCAGCGGCGACGGAGTCTTGTCGTAACCGCTTACCTTGTATCCCTTGGCGTTGTAGTACCTTGCTATGGCGCTCATTCCTATTCCGCCGATTCCTATGAAATATATATGTTTCTTCATATCCTTCCGAGCCTGTCTAGGAATCTCCTATATTATTATCCTATAAACCTCCTCTGCAATCGTCATCGCCGCCTCCCGAAGTGCAAGAGCCGAGATGTTGCTTTCCATTAGAGCGATCTTCTCATGGTTTTCTATCAGCCTGCAGGCTTCAGCCATAAGTTTTTCCTCCGCTTCCGCATCCTTTACCATGATTGCGGCATCCTTGCGGACAAGTGCCATGGCGTTGTGGGTCTGATGGTCTTCCGCCACATTAGGAGAAGGGACGAAGATCACAGCCTTGTGCGCCGCGCAGAGCTCTGAAACCGAGCTCGCGCCGGATCTTGATATCACGATGTCGGCAGCTGCATATGCAAGGTCCATTCTCATGATGAAATCCGAGTGCTGTATGCCTTCCACCGGTTTTCCGGCAGCTTTTGCCTCGTCCATGAATGCATCCACGGACTTCTTGTAGTATTTTCCGCACTGCCAGATGACTTCGATATCCTTTCCTCCCGGACAACCGTCGCTGATCCATCGTTTCATGGCATTGTTCAGCGTACCGCTTCCCAGGCTGCCTCCCACCACGAAAATGTGCTTCTTCTTAGGGTCAAGACCATAGAACCTGTAAGCCTCCTCCTTCATTTCTGGGGTAGCAGGAACAATGTCCTTTCTGATAGGATTGCCAGAGAGCACGATCCTGTCCGCAGGGAAGAACCTTTCCATACCCTCATAGGCAACGCATATGCTCTTCGCCTTCTTTCCGAGAATCTTGTTCGTGAGACCAGCATATCCGTTCTGTTCCTGAATCAGGGTAGGTATACCCATGCGCGTTGCCGCCCAGAGAAGGGGAGCGCTGGCATATCCTCCTACACCGATCGCGATATCAGGCCGGAACTCACGGATGAGTCTCTTTGCCATGTTCACGCTCTTGATGACTTTGAACGGGAGAGCGAAGTTTGACATGGTCAGCCTGCGCTGCAGTCCGGATATCGGAAGACCGGCTATCTTATAGCCGGCAGCAGGAACCTTCTCCATTTCCATCCTTCCCTCCGCTCCGACGAAGAAGATTTCGGTTTCAGGATTAAGTTCCTTCAGTTTATCTGCGATGGAAAGGGCAGGGAAGATATGTCCTCCCGTACCCCCTCCGCTTATTATTGCCCTTATTTTCCTATACTTCATAGCTACAAGTCGTCTATCTGTTCGAGTATGTCCATGCTGGCCTGTATGTCGTCTTTGCTGCTGTCATATATAGGTATCGCAGCCTCTTCCTCCTCCTGGATCCTCTTTCTCGCCATCCTGCTGATGGACAGTATGACTCCGAAAGCTATACAGAATACGAGGAATGCGAAACTGCCGTGACTGATCAGCGGCAACGTCTGTCCCGTCATGGGACCTATGTCCACATTTACGAACATATGCATGAACGCCTGTCCGGTTATCAGAACGCTCAATCCTCCGACAGCAATTTTTGCATATTCATTGCTGCAAAGCCTTGCAATCGTAGATCCTCTTGCCAGAAGGCTGACATAGAGGAAAATGACTATGATCGCTCCGACAAGTCCGTATTCCTCGATGAGGAAACTGAACATATAGTCGCCATATATGTTTGACACGACATATTTCTGAGTGCTGTTTCCGCTGTTCTTTCCGAGTATCTTTCCCTCATGGACGGCGATCTTTGCGCTATAAGGCTGCTTGATCTCGTCGAGTATGGCATAGAACTCCCTTGAACGCGGAGTCACCTCCTTCAGTCTTTCCGCATCGTAGTCGGCACCAAGACGGCTGTTCATGGTGGCGATCCTTTCGAATCGCTTGAATACCTTGCCGTCAGTAGCATTGTATACTCCGACAATGAGAAGAAGGCAGGCAAGTCCTGCCGCACCGGCCAGAGCTATCTCCTTGAACGGCATGCCTCCGATCAGAAGCGTGGCGATAAGTATGACACCGATGAATACGGCGCTCGATCCGCTTCCAAGAAGGGTGAGGACGCATACGGTAAGAATGGGCACATACATGTAAATGAGACGTTTGTGCAGGTCTGTCCTTCCGTGCTTCAGGCGTTTTTCCTTATATGCGTGTATCGCCCATGCCAGGTAGAGGACCATGGCGACCTTCACCACCTCGAACACATGCAGCTGGAAGCCGGCAACCCTGAGTGTTCTCCATGCTCCGTTGATTCTTTCTGCCTCTATGACTCCAGGTATTTTCAGGTGGGAGGCCAGAAGCGCCAGAAGAACGAAAGATACTCCGAATCCAAGTTGTGACAATATCCTGAAGATTCCGATCTTCTTGATACTGTACAGACCGAATATGAGCCCCAGGCCTATGCCGACGATTATAAGATGCTCAAGTGCGAAGTCCATCCTGTCCTTGCTGCCTTCCTTGAGAAGGGATGTGGATGAGAATATGGCCAGAATGGAGATCATGATCAGCAGGAATACGATTATCCATACGACCTTGTCTCCTTCTATATTGTCTATGAAACCCCAGAACCCTTTCTTTGGGGTCCCGGTCTTTCTTTTACCATCCTTTCCCATATCCTAAAGATTTCTTACGGCTTCCTTGAACTGTCTTCCTCTGTCCTCGTAATTCTTGAAAAGGTCGAAACTTGCGCAGCATGGCGAGAGGAGAACCACATCTCCCGAAGCCGCGATGCTGTGTGCGAGATTTACGGCGTCTTTTGCTGATGTCACGTCATGGATTTCAGGAACCACGCCCTCGAATGATTCATGGAACTTCCTGTTGTCCAGACCCATGCATATCATTGCCTTTACCTTCTCCTTTGCCAGAGGGATGAGGCTCTCGTAATCGTTGCCCTTGTCTGTACCGCCCACAATCCATACCACAGGTCTTGTCTGGCACTCAAGAGCATACCATGCAGCATCCACATTCGTAGCCTTAGAGTCATTGATGTAGAGTACGTCCCTTATGCTCAATACATTCTCAAGACGGTGTTCCACCGCCTGGAATGTGGCAAGTCCGCTGCGTATGGCTTCGTTGTCGATGTCCATGACCTTTGCGGCAAGCGCAGCTGCCATGGAATTGTATACATTGTGCTTTCCTCCTAGAGCCAGCTCCTGGAGGTACATGTCGCATTCTTCCTCCTTGTAGCGCACGATCATCCTGTCGTCCCTCACGAACGCTCCCTGCTCCACTTCCTCCTTCTGTGTGAACGGAAGTTTCTGTGCCTTCATCACGATCTGGTCAAGGTGTCTGATAGTGATCTCGTCGTCAGAGCAGAAGATGAAGCAGTCATCGCTTGACATGTTGCGCGTGATGCGGAACTTGGCCTTCACATAATTCTCCATGTTGTGTCCGTACCTGTCCAGATGGTCCGGAGTGATGTTGGTGATGATTGCGATGTCTGCCTTGAAGTCATATACATTGTCCAGCTGGAAGCTGCTCAGCTCCAGCACATAGATGTCATAGTTCTCAGTAGCCACCTGCATGGCGTAGCTCTTTCCGATGTTTCCTCCGAGTCCGACGTTCATTCCGGCCTGCTTGAGAAGGTGGTATACGAGTGATGTGGTCGTGGTCTTTCCGTTGCTTCCGGTGATGCAGACCTTCTTCGCAGAATCATATCTTCCTGCGAATTCGATTTCCGATATCACTCCGATACCCATGTCGGTGATCTTCTTCACCATAGGGGCAGTCGAAGGGATTCCGGGACTCTTGATCACCTCATCTGCATTGAGTATGAGCTCTTCCGTGTGAGTGCCCTGTTCGAAAGGAATATCCCATTTCTTGAGCACGGCAGCATAGTCCTCGGATATCTTACCCATATCCGAGAGGAATACATCGTGACCTTTGACCTTTGCGAGGACAGCGGATCCTACACCGCTTTCTCCTCCTCCTAACACTACAATTCTGGACATATCTTATGCTTGACTATCTGACTTTCAACAATGCTACTGTAATGACTGCGAGGATGATTCCCACGATCCAGAATCTTGCTACGATCTTCGCTTCAGGAAGCGCTTTCGCCGGTCTCTGGATCAGTGCCGGAATTCCCTCTTTCTGGTAATGGTGGTGGAGTGGAGCCATCCTGAATATCCTTCTTCCCTCACCGTATTTCTTTTTCGTATACTTGAAGTATGTTCTCTGCATGATTACCGATACGCTCTCTGCGAAGAATACTCCGCAAAGTATCGGAATCAGAAGCTCCTTACGGATAAGCACGGCGCTGACGCCGATGATGCCTCCGAGCATAAGGCTTCCTGTGTCTCCCATGAACACCTGTGCCGGGTATGTGTTGTACCAGAGGAATCCGATCAGGGCTCCTACAAGCGCAGACATGAATACCGCAAGCTCTCCACTGCCCGGGATATACATTATGTTCAGGTAATCCGCATTGACTATATTGCCTCCGAGCCATGCGAACACTCCCAGCACGACCCCGACTATCGCTGATGTGCCTGCCGCCAGTCCGTCCATTCCGTCCGTCAGGTTCACTCCGTTGGAGCAGGCCGTGATCACGATGACGATCATGATTACATAGATGGCCCATTTGCAGTACCATCCCATCGTACCCTTGAACGGCGACAGCCATTTGTAGTCGAACTCATGGTCCTTGACGAAAGGTATTGTTGTCTTGGTGCTCTTTACCATATCGACCTGCTCCACGTTCGTCTCCGCCTGGTCCCCCGTCTGGACCTCTTCCCTTACCACTATCTGGTCGCTGAAGCAGACCGCTATTCCGATTGCGAGAGCCATGGCTCCCTGGCCGATGAGCTTCTTCTTCTCGCTCAGACCGTCCTTGTTCTTCTTGAATACCTTTATATAGTCGTCGGTGAATCCGAGGAAGAAGAACCACGCTGTGCTGACAAGAAGCAGTATGGTGTATATGTTTGTAAGGTCTCCGAACAGAAGCACCGGTATGACGAGGGCTATGAATATGATGATGCCTCCCATTGTAGGTGTTCCCTTCTTCTGCATCTGTCCTTCGAGTCCGAGGTCACGGATCGTCTCTCCGATCTGCTTCTTCTGGAGCCATGCGATGATCTTCCTTCCGGCGAACACCGATATCAGAAGCGCAGTCGTGAACGATGCTATAGCCCTGAATGACAGGTATCCGAAAAGACCCTGACCAGGGATGTCTATCCCTATCTGCTTGAAGTATTCAATGAGGTGGTATATCATATCCTTATTCCATGTTTGCGAAGATCTCCGTCACGATCTCCTTTTCGTCAAAATGTTTCTTTACTGTTCCTATTATCTGATAGGTTTCGTGTCCTTTTCCGGCAAGAAGGATTGTAGCACCTTGTCCTGCTATCATTATTGCGGTACGGATGGCCTCTTCCCTGTCCTCAATGAAGAGAGAACGTGATCTTCCGCTGATGTCCATACCCTCCCTGATGTCGGCCATGATATCGGACGTCTTTTCCGTGCGGCTGTTGTCGGATGTCACTATTATCCTGTCGGCCATCTTCTGTGCAATTGCCGCCATCTCCGGACGCTTTGTCCTGTCGCGGTCTCCTCCGCATCCGAACAGACAGATAAGTTCCCTGTCCGGGGCGATTTCGCGGAGAGTCTTAAGCACGTTCTCCAATGCATCAGGTGTGTGAGCATAGTCGATTATGACTGAAATGTCCTTTGGTCCGCGGATGTTCTCCAATCGCCCTGGTGCCGGTCTGAGCGTGCTCATGGCCACGAGGACTTCCTCCGGTTCTGCACCCAGCACAACTGCAGTCGTATAGATTGCCAGCAGGTTATATGCGTTGTGTAGACCGATAAGGGCGCTCCACGCCTCGATCCCGTCTATCTTCAGAAGCATTCCCTCGAAGCTCTGCTCCATCACGCGGCAGGTATGGTCTGCGATGCTTCTCACCGAATATGTGACGATTTCCGCCTTCGTGTTCTGGACCATCACGAGTCCGTTGCGGTCATCGATGTTGGTGATTGCGTATGCATCTGCTGGCAATGTGTCGAAGAACAGCTTCTTGCATCTGAGGTATTCTGCAAAGGTCTTGTGGTAGTCAAGGTGGTCGTGGGTAAGGTTCGAGAAGATTCCAGCCTTGAACTTAAGGCCTGCAACCCTGTCCTGTTCGACTCCGATGGAACTTACCTCCATGAAGCAGTATTCGCAACCGGCCTCCACCATCTCCGCCAGAAGGGAGTTGATTGTAAGAGGGTCCGAGGTCGTGTTTACAGCCTCCGTTCCCTTTGTGCCGACATAGTTTGCGATAGTCGAGAGCAGTCCGCAGCTGTATCCCATCGCGGTGAACATCCTGTGGAGGAGTGTTACGGTTGTGGTCTTGCCGTTTGTGCCTGTAATGCCGACCAGGGTAAGCTTCTCTGACGGGTTGTCATGGAAATTTGCGGCTATGATGGCAAGTGCATGTCTTGAGGACTCTGCCTGTACAAGTGTAACATCAGTTGCGGATGACTTCTCCAGTTGTGTGTCCAGGGCATCCCGGTCTTCATATACGATTGTGCAGGCTCCCTTCTCAATGGCTGTGGCGATATAGTCATGTCCGTCTACGGCAAAGCCCCTGACCGCTACGAATAACGATCCGGGAACGACCTTTCTCGAGTCGTTGCATACACGGGTCACCTCTGCAAGAGGATTACCTGCAGTCACTGTGCATCCGCTGCCCGATATGACCTTGTCCAGTCTCATTTAAGTATAAGTTTTACCGTTTCACCTTTCTTGCACTGGGTCCCGGCTTCCGGAATCTGGCTTGCCACGTGGCCGATACCCTCGTATGTGCATCTGTATCCGTTGTTCTCTATCGCGTATAATGCATCCTTGAGTCCCATTCCCTTTACGTCAGGCACCGGAATCACGGTGCCGCTGACGGTCGCGATGTATTCCGGCTTCATGTCAGGGATATCGGCTCTTCTGCCGAACTCTTCTCCCCATCTGCTGTCGAGTGACCATATCTGGTCGACAACCTCCCTGAATGTCATTGCCGGAATGACACCTCCGTACACGCTCTTTGTCGTAGGCTTGGTATATACGGTCACTATGGCCGTGTACTGCGGATCTTCAGCAGGGAAGAAGCCCACGAATGTCGCCTGATATTTCCTTCGTCCGTCGATATCCTTGTAAGGATCCTTGCTGCCGTTTCTTTCAGACTGGTCCAGCACCATACGGGCTGTACCTGTCTTGCCTGCCACGGTACATCTTGCATTCTTGAGTCTGGTCGCTCCTGTTCCCTCGAGGGTCACCATTGTGAGAGCCTTTGTCAGTGAGTCCGCAGTAGCCTTGGAGAATGCTGATGCGTTAAGGATCTCCGGACCGAATTTCTGTACGACCTTGCCGTCCTTCTCGTACGACTCGATGAGATATGGCTTCATCATCTTTCCGTTGTTTGCAATCGCATTATAGAATGCCGCAATGTTGAGAGGTGTCTCCATCACGGAATATCCGATGGCGGTTGACGGAAGTGTAGAGCGGCTCCATCCGCTTGATTTAGGGTCAGGAACCCTTGATCTTGTTCCGCCCTTCTCTTCAAGGTCGAATTCGTATGCGTCGTTAAGCTTGTACTCGTACAGCTTGTCAATGAACTTTTCAGGCTTCTCTCCGTAATGATCCAGAACAAGTCTTCTGAAGACATAGTTGGAAGATATCTTGAATCCGTCCTGGATGCTTATTGAGTTTGTCTTCTTGTCTCTTTCCCAGTTCGTTATATAGCTGTCAGCCGCGATTTCAGGCATTTCTGCGATTCTTCCGTGGTTTGTAGGAATCTTGTCCTGAAGTTCCACCTTGCCGTCCTCCAGGAGGGTGGCAAGTGTCACGGCCTTGAAGATGGAACCTGGTTCTCCAGGACGTCCGATGGCCATGTTGAAGTATTCTCCCAGTTCTCCTCTGCTGTTTCTCTGGAGATTGACCATAGCCCTTACCGCTCCTGTCTTCACGTCGAGAACCACCACGCATCCGCCTTCGATCTCCTCGTCATCCCCGATATTGGTTCTGAGAGCCCTGTCAGCGATGTCCTGGATGTCAATGTCCAGAGTCGTCCTGATATCCTTGCCGTGTTCCACTTCCACAGTTGTGCTGTCCGGGTCCGCTATGCTTCCCTTGTCGGTACGCTTCATCCACTGTGAACCTTCAGTTCCGTGGAGAATGTAATGGTATTTTCCCTCTATTCCCAGGAATCGGCTTTCGTCAGGATTCTCGTTGTTTATCCTGACGTCGCCGATGACTCTTCCGGCGAGAGTACCGTACGGATACTGCCTTGTGTCCACCACGGTCCTGATCATTCCGCTCTTGAACTGACCTTCGTTGAAAAGTGGAAGTTCGCAGAGTCTGAGGTATGTCGCATGGTCGATGTTCTTTGTTATAGGGACGTTTCTTCTTCCACGCATGGTCTCCGACTCGCGGTTACGCATGATCAGGTCATAGTAATAGTCCGATGTCTTTCCGTCCTTTTCAAGCACCTTCGGAAGTCCCTGGCAAAGCAGCGTGGCTTTCTTTCTCCAGTCCCTTTCGAGAGAATCCGTCTCCTTTAGGGACTTTCTGGCCTTGAATTCATCCTTCAGTACCGCACAGTCCATGTTGATGTTGTACAGCGGAGTGGAGATGGCGAGAAGCTTACCGTTCATGTCCATGATCGAACCTCTTTCCGGCTTGGTCTTGCTCTCGTATCTTCTTGGCTGGAAATATTCCACTGTCTGTGGGTCAGGTTCCCAGAAATACTGTATGTTTATGATGCGGACTATCAGTACTGCCGAGAGAATAAGGAACGAACAATACAGAAACCACAGGATCTTGCTGATCCTGTGCTTGTCTTCCTCTTTCTGTTTTCTGGTAATCCTTGCCATATTCCTTATTTCAATACATCTGCCGGTTTTTCCGGTGCCTTTACCTCCGATCCCGCCTCCTCAAGCATCCTCTCTACTGTCGCTATCCTGTCAAGCCCTACAAGTTCATACGTTTTCTGTGCATTGTATATCTTAAGTGTCTTGATCGTTTCGTTGTTCTTCTGTACGGTAAGCATGGTCTGCTCCGCCTGGTAACTGAGCCAGATGCTTATGCAGCCCAGAAAGAAGAGGTACAGGATATAGGGCAGAGCCCTGTCAACCCTGAGTCTGGTGAGGAGGTCTCCTCTTCCCAACGAGATGAAGAACTCCTTGATGGCGTGGCCTATCTTTCTCCAGCTTATGTTGAACTTCAGTCCCATTTCTATTCTTCCTTTTCAGCTATCCTGAGTTTTGCGCTTCGCGCTCTTGTGTTTGAGGCAATCTCGCTTTCCTGCGGCAGTATCGGTTTCCTGTTGACCGCTCTGAGCGGAGCCTTCGAGTTGCCGTAGAAATCCTTCTCTACCTTGCCCTCAATGTTTCCCGACTTGATGAAGTTCTTCACCATCCTGTCTTCAAGAGAATGATACGTGATGACTACCAGTCGTCCGCCAGGCTTCAGTGACTTCGCCGCTCCCGAAAGGAATTTCTCAAGCGACTTCATCTCCTGGTTCACCTCGATTCTCAATGCCTGGTAGACCTTTGCCAGGAACTTGTGATCTGCGAACTTCGGCAACGCGCTCTCTATCGCCTTTCCCAGGTCTGTGGTCGTCTCTATCGATGCAGCCTCCCTGGCTTTGCAGACCAACTGTGCTATCCTTCGGCTGTTGTCGACTTCACCGTACAGCCTGAATATCTTCTCCAGTTCCTCCTGCTCGTATCCGTTTATGATGTCCGCCGCAGTTGTCTGTGCCTCCTGGTTCATCCTCATGTCCAGTGGAGCCTCATACCTGAATGAGAAACCCCTTTCAGCCGTGTCGAACTGATGGGATGATACTCCGAGATCGGCGAGCACTCCGTCAATCCCTTCCGGATATCCCTGATGTAATATATGGTTGTGAATCCATCTGAAGTCACTTCTTATCAGAGTGAGTCTGTCGTCGTCAGGTTTGTTTGCGATAGCATCGCTGTCGCGGTCGAATGAAATCACGCGCCCCTCGGGAGAAAGTCTCCTGAGTATCTCGGAGGTATGCCCTCCACCGCCGAATGTGGCGTCTGCATATATTCCTGACGGTGAGCCGATCAAAGCGGAAACGCTTTCATCAAGCAGTACTGGGGTGTGATATCCGGACATCTTCAGGCCTCCTTGTCTTTAAATGCGACCCGCTATCTTCTTGCCCATCATACGGAAGTCCTCAGGTGAGAGGCTTCCGCCTTCCAGTTCTTCTTTAGCCCAGATTTCAACCTTGTAGTCCACACCTAGGAAGATGACCTCCTTTTCAATGCCGGCCTTTTCAAGTATTTCCTTCGGGATAGTGATTCTGCCGAGTTTCGCATCCGGGACAACTGTCACGGTGTCACTCATATAAGTTCTCCAGTAGCGCATGTGGTCTTCGTCAAATGCGAGGTCAAGCTTTGCCCTCACCGCCTGTGACATGTTAGCCCATTCCTGCTTTGTATACATCTCGAGGCAGTTTGAATACATGTCCTTTCTTACGACGAATTCCATCTGGTCGGCAGGTACGACGCTCTTGATGCCAGAAGGAATCACGAGTCTTCCCTTGTCATCAACCTTTGCGTTATGTTTGCCGAAAAAGCCAGTCATCTCTATGGAGTCTTTAGTGTGGCAAAATTATAAATAAATTTCCACTTTATTCCACTTTTTCCCATTTTTTTCCACAATTATTTCAACAACCCTGCCTGGATGCTGTACAGGCATGAAAAACGCCGACTCCACATGGAGCCGGCGTTTTGTTTAAGCTAAGTATGTTGTAGTGTTTTAGGTTTCGTACTATTCCTTTTCCTGAATTGTTCCGCAAGCAGACCAGAGCCAGTGATTCTCATACATCTGCTTTGTACCTGCAGGCACTGTCACTGTGATCTTGCTTCTGTCTGTGTCTCTGAAATAAAACGCTGTAGGGTCGGAATTGGTTGGCTGTATTGCATCGATCTCTTCCTGTTCAGTCCATTCCAGTTCAATCTCCACAGGGGTCTTTGAATTGTTGAAGAACCTTACGCGGATTTCGGATACAGATTTAGGAATCACCAGTTTGTCAAAATTAGTTCCCCAGACGGCGTATTCAGCTATTCCCACAGTGTTCTCGTCAAACGTCACTGTTCCTGTCATTTTCTCCGGAATCCATGCCAGCCATATCTCATTGCTGTTTTTCTTATAAAGCAACTTATCCTTTACATAGAAGGTCCTGTTGTTTTCGGATACGGTTATTTCAAGGTTCTTGCAACCTGACAATGTAGGATTTGCTGTGTTTATGTCATATACCGTAGAAGGCAGATACAGTTCCTTGAGGTTTGTACATGCATAAAATCCGCGGGCATCGATTTCTCTGACACCTTCTCCGATCCTTACGCTTTCCAGTTCGGTACATTGGCTGAACGCCCATGCTCCGATCTTGTATATTTCATATGTCACATCTTCATAAGTGACAGTGTTGTCCGGGATGGTTATGTTTCCGGTGTATTTTGTTTCCTCGTCGGGATTTCGAACCACTTCAACATAGTTCTGATAGTAGTTCTTGTACCATATTCCGTCTACCTGGAAAACGGCGCCGGTCTCCACAACCTTTACCGAGCAATGCGAAGAGAAGCCTCCGTCTTCTGTGGTGGCCGTGATCTTTGCTGTTCCTGCCTTGATGCCCTTGACTTTGCCCTGAGAGTCCACAGTAGCTACATCTGTATTTTCAGATGCCCATATGACATTCTTGTTGGTCGCATTTTCCGGAGTGACAGTGGCAACGATAGTTGTGCTCTGTCCTACTGTAATCGAAACAGACCATTTTTCGATATTGATACCGGTGACAGCAATTACAGGATCTTCTTCCTCTTCTTCTCCTCCTTCATTTCCTTCTCCTCCTTCATTTCCTTCTCCTCCTTCATTACCTTCTCCTCCTTCATTACCTTCTCCTCCTTCATTTCCTTCTCCGTCTTCATTTCCTTCTCCGTTGTCGCCTTCTCCACCTTCATCACCTTCTCCGTCTTCACCGGAAGCCGGCGCATTTACAGTAATCTGGCATGATGCGGTGATTTTCTTACCGGCAGTTACTGTCACTGTCGCCGTACCGGCTTTCAGTGCGGTTACATTTCCAGTCTGATCCACAGAAACTGTCTCCTGATCGGATGAGCTCCAGATCACACTCTTGTCTGTTGCATTCGAAGGTGAGACGGTAGCAGTAAGTTTTACGGATTCCCCTACGGTAAGAGTCACATTTGTCTTGTCAAGTTTTACAGATGTTACTTCTACAGTTGTGTCGACCGGGTCCTTCTTGCAACCAGAGAAGACTACTGACAGAACAGCCAGAAAAATGATGATTCGTTTCATAATAATGATGTTACTGAATTTTCATACAAAATTACAGTAAAGACAAATCTGTCATTTTGAATAATAAAACATCAATCTTGAATATTGTGACACCTTTCTTATTATCTTTGCGCCATGAAATCAAAAAGACTTTATTTTGCTGCGTCGCTGCTGATGATAGCCCTTATGGCCTTTTCAGCTTGCCGGAATGTCGGTGACGCTTCTTCTGACAATGATCCTGAATCATTTTCTGACGATGTGACCGTTATATCTCCTCTCGGTTTCTCTCCGGATTCTTTGTCCGTGACCGAAGGAAAAGTGAAGACCGGACAGTTCTTCTCGACTCTTCTGGGCTCTCTCGGCATGTCGGCCCAGGAGGCGTATAACCTCACCCAGGCATGCGATTCTGTCTTCGATGTGAAGACGCTTCGCGTCGGTCAGGCCTACAGGGCATACCGCTCGGATGATGGCCTGCAATATCTGGTATATGACAGGGACAGGGCAAGCAGCATCGTATTCTCATGCAGACCGCCATATGAGGCTTGGGTGTATGAAAAGCCGGTTACGGTGGAGCAGAGATATGCCGATGTCACGATCAATACATCCCTTTGGAATGACATGATTGCAGCCGATGTCTCGCCACTGCTTATCGTGAATCTGTCGGATATATATGCATGGACCGTGGACTTTTTCGCCTTGCAGAAAGGCGACCGCTTCAGGGTGCTGTATGAAGAGAAGATGTGCGACGGTGAAGTGATTGCTGTGGACACTGTCCGATATGCTGTGTTCAGCCATGCGGGAGATGACTTTCCTATGGTCATGTTCAACCAGCATGATGGAGGAAATGTCTGGTGGAACGAGAAAGGAGAGAGCATGAGGAAGGCCTTCCTGAAGGCTCCTCTGAACTATTCCCGTATCAGTTCAGGATTCTCTTATGCAAGAAGACATCCTGTGACAAGAAAGGTTCAGCCGCACACTGGAGTTGATTATGCCGCCCCAAAGGGAACTCCGGTAATGAGTATCGGCGACGGTGTAGTTACAAGCATGAAGTATGAAGGTGCCGGTGGCAATACGGTCAGGATCCGACACAATTCGGTATATTCGACGGCATATCTGCATCTTTCAAAGTATGGCCCAGGACTCAAGACCGGCCAGAGGGTGCGTCAGGGACAGGTCATAGGCTATGTCGGCTCGACCGGCCGTTCTACAGGTCCGCATCTTGATTTCCGAGTATGGAAGAACGGTACGCCGATCAATCCTCTGAAGATGGAATCTCCACCGGCTGAGCCTATAAAGGAAGAAAGCAGATCCGCATTCGAATCTGCTCATAAGACATACAAAGCCAAGGTCGATTCGATCCAGGCCACCTCGATCGCAGCCCGGCTCTTCGACCTGCTTTAACATAGCATATTACTGACACCAATTCCGGTAGGATGACATATAGGTTACCTACCGGAATTGGTGTTATTGAATTAAATTATCATAGATGTCGGCTACAGCGGCATGCACCTGACTGTCATCTGCGATGACATCCTGCAGCGCTGACAGCCTGACGGCATTGTCGCTCCAAGGAATCCATAGTTTGAGATAGCCCCCGCGTCCGTATTTTTCGCGAAGATGTTCGACGGCACGCTCGATATGACCGGCACGGTCCAGGCCGGGATAGTGCTTGAATCCGAACTGAATGGTTCTGCGGATTATGGTGTCTCCGTCAATGACCCTGTCAGCCTCCGCCACCAGCATTCCATAAATGCTGCGAGGAGCAGATTTTCCCGACGCACGGTGGTCTTCTGCGGCTTGAGCGATGGTCTCGATCTGCTCCGGAGTAAACCACTCCCTGAGCCTTTCGTCAGCCCGGATGATCTTTCCTGAATCCAGATGGTGGTTTTCCCTGCCGTTGACAAGACCGAGGTCATGGCATGCTGCTGCAGCCATAAGCATGTTTCTGTCTACATGGATATCCTGATCAGGCATCCTGTCAAGCAATTCCATTGCCTGACTTATCACAGTCAATGCATGATCTTCCCGATGTGCCGCATCGAACCCGGCATACTTGGGAACAATCTCGTCAGAGATGTATTTCTTAAGAGAACGGCTTACCATTTTCCGTAATGAATGTTTTCAGGCTTCCACTTGTCCCTCGGCTGTGTCTTTCCGGCTGGATGACCGACAGGGATGCAGCATAGAGGCTGTATGTTTGCAGGAAGATTCAGATAGTCATGAAGCTTCGGATACAGGTCCTCATTAGGATAGACACCTGTCCATACAGCTCCGAGACCGAGGGCTTCGGCTGCAAGAAGAAGGTTCTCCGTTGCTGCAGCACAGTCCTGTTGCCAGTAAGGATTCCCGATGCCTCCCATCCAGGTGGTCTCTCCACATACTATGATTGCAAGAGGAGCCTGCTTGAGCATCTGTGCATAAGGAAGTATGCCGGCAATCTCATCAAGTTCCCTCCTTTCCGTAACGACTACAAA
Organism: Candidatus Cryptobacteroides sp.; assembly: GCA_045586745.1. GTDB lineage: Bacteria > Bacteroidota > Bacteroidia > Bacteroidales > UBA932 > Cryptobacteroides. The sequence continues at coordinate 11,245 of JAZNAW010000092.1, read as the reverse complement.
TCTCCAAGGCTGATAATTGACTGCTGTAGGGGCCGCCATGGCAGCTCTAAGTAAAGTCTCGACCTGTTTTTCAGAAACCGGATCTGAAGTGAACTGGCGCACGCTTTTCCTGCTGTGAATGTTCTCGAGAACAGCATCGGCATTGCTGCCGGAATTGCAACATGCATTCATGGTGAAAAGAATAAATGCCGCGAGGGCAATCTGTTTGAAACAAAAATTCATAATATGTCAGTCGTATGATTTACAGATCCTATGCAGAAAGTCCCGGCATGGAGGAAAGCATTATCCAAAATCTGCTGCTTTTCGACTGCCGGGACTTTCTGTATTGAAAATATGATCAATACCTGTTGAGAGGCATTCCGTTGGTCTTCATGCGTACCTGCTTTCTTACAGCTGCGAGAACTTCCTCATAAGCCTCGCGTCCTTCCTCGGTCTTGCCTGCGATAAGGTCAAGATTTGCAGCTGCATTGGCAAGTACCTGGTCGATGAGGTTCACGATGAACTCCATGTCCTTCTCCACGAAACCTCTCGATGTGATTGCAGGAGTTCCTACACGGATACCTGAAGTCTGGAACGGAGTACGTGAGTCGAACGGCACCATGTTCTTGTTGATTGTGATGTCTGCCTTTCCGAGCTCCTTTTCAGCAACCTTTCCTGTAAGTTCAGGGAACTTGCTGCGGAGGTCGATGAGCATGAGGTGGTTGTCAGTGCCGCCTGATACGATCTTATATCCTCTTGAAGAGAATGCATCCGCCATGGCCTGTGCGTTTGCCACGACCTGCTTCTGATACTCCTTGTACTCAGGCTGGAGAGCCTCGTAGAATGATACCGCCTTAGCTGCGATGCAGTGCTCGAGCGGACCGCCCTGAACTCCAGGGAATACGCTTGAGTTGAGGATCTGTGACATCTTCTTCACGACTCCCTTAGGTGTTGTAAGACCCCATGGGTTGTCGAAGTCCTTGCCCATCAGGATGATGCCTCCGCGTGGTCCGCGAAGAGTCTTGTGTGTAGTTGAAGTCACGATGTGCGCATACTTGACAGGATTGCTGAGGAGACCTGCGGCGATAAGACCGGCAGTATGAGCCATGTCAACCCAGAAGATCGCTCCCACCTTGTCGGCGATTTCACGCATACGGGCATAATCCCACTCCCTTGAATAAGCTGAAGCACCTCCGATGATGAGCTTCGGCTTGAACTCGAGAGCCCTCTGCTCCATCTGGTCATAGTCGATCATTCCGGTAGACTCCTTCAGACCGTATGGAACAGCATTGTAGAGAAGTCCTGATACGTTTACAGGTGAGCCGTGGGTAAGGTGGCCGCCATGTGCAAGGTCAAGACCCATGAATGTGTCTCCTGGCTTGATGCAGGCCATCATTACAGCCATGTTTGCCTGTGCTCCTGAATGCGGCTGTACGTTTGCATACTCTGCCTCGAACAATTCGCAGAGTCTGTCGATGGCAAGCTGTTCTATCTGGTCAACAACCTCACAACCTCCGTAATATCTTGCACCCGGATAACCTTCCGCATACTTGTTAGTGCAGATTGAACCGAGGGCCTCAAGCACCTGATTGCTTACATAATTTTCAGACGCGATAAGCTCGATTCCCGAGGTCTGTCTGTCTTCTTCCTTCTTGATCAGATTGAAAATTTGTACATCCTGTTTCATATACGTGTGTTTTAGAGACTGCAAAATTAATCATTTTTTGTTTTTTGACTACCTTTGTACCCATAACTTTTTTGATTTATGCAGAATAGGAAACTTTTGAACATCGAGCTGGGTCGTATTTCTGCGGAGGAATACAAGGAACTTCCCGAGTCCGGTATCGTGGTGGTTCTGGACAACATACGCAGTGCCCATAACGTGGGTTCGACATTCCGTACCTCGGATTCATTCAAGATCGACAAGGTCTGGCTCTGCGGAATCTGCGCTGTGCCGCCATCTGCCGAAATCCATAAGTCAGCACTCGGAGCGGAGGACAGCGTGGCATGGGAACATGTGGATGATACCATGGACGCCATACGCCGCCTGAAGGACGAAGGGTATACGGTGGTATGTGCGGAGCAGACCGTCGGTTCGGTAATGCTGGACAAGTTCGTTCCCGAGCCGGGCAGACGCTATGCGGTCGTTTTCGGCAACGAAGTGGCCGGCGTCCGTCAGGACGTGGTCGACGCCGCCGACTTCTGCCTGGAGATACCCCAGTTCGGCACAAAGCACTCCCTGAATGTCAGTGTCAGCGTCGGCGTCATCCTCTGGCACTTCCGCATGCGCATGTAATCGTCTTATTATCAATAATATCCCCAAAATCGCCCGCGTCCTCTGACGCCACCGGATTTTGGGCAATGCTCTGTGTGTCACGTAGTTACAGGATGCCGAGAAGCTGCGACATCAGGAAGCCGAGATAGTTGCCGGCGGCATATCCGATGACTCCGATGGTCAGGCCGGGGATGAGAACATCCTTGTTCTTCATCGCGGCAGCCATCATAGGGACGAAAGGCGGAGAGTTGATGTATGTCACAGACGCTATCACCATCATGTCCGAGTCTATCCTGAATATCTTCGCGAAGATTATCTGAAGCATGAGCGAGCCGAATACTGCAACAAGCAGATAACCCAGAAGGTCAAGTCCTCCGATAAGGTCAAGTTCGCCCAGGTCCGCCATAGATGCCACGACAATGCAGAATATATAGATGAAATACATGCCTATATCGTAGCTGTAGTTCATGTCATGGACCTTCCTGATGAATGAGCATGCGATTCCCAAGGTCGTGAGCATCAGTATGAATACGGTCATGAACATTCCTTCCGGAAGGAGGAGTGCGACGCCTGCGGATACCCCGACTATCAATATCGTCAGTCCGAGCAGTTTCGCCGCCTGTTTCATGCCGCTGCGTGTGAAGAGGCCCTTGTATGGGTTCTCGTTCTCTTTTTCCATTTCCGCCCTTATCTCGGCTTCATCCTTTGCTGTGAACTCTCCCAATGTATTCGGGAGGAACTTCCTGAACAGCTTGATACCTATCGCAAGAAGGAAGGACAGGTATAGGAAACTGACAAGAATGTCATATGAATTGATGAGTATGTAAGTCTCGTCATTTACATCAAGCATCGTCTTCAATGCCGCCAGGTTGATGGTGCCTCCTGTATAGACTCCTGTCAGCATGCCGCCGACCTTCGCACCTTCCGGTATGTCACCCCCGAAGATGAGATAACCGATGATGACAGCCGTTATGACCGAAATCAGACCGGTAACGAGCGCAAGAATCTGCGACCGTGCTCCCTTCATGTTGAATGTGCATGCGAAAAGCATAAGCGGGATCGCCAGAGGAACCATGGCGTTTGACAGAAGCTCCTGAACTGCAGGCATCTGTCGGGGCATCAGTCCGATATTGCCTATTATGATGCCAAGTCCGTAAAGCAGAAGCACAGGACCGATCTTGCCCAGTATGCTGTATTTTCTGCAAAGCCATAAGACGCCTGCCGGAATGAGGCAGAATCCTGCAACGAGGATTATCCAGTTAAGAACACTCATCTCAAAAATGTTTTTGTGACTTCAAAGTTAACGATTTTTGCAAAAATAATATCACCTTTTACTAATTTTGCCTATATGACAATTTGTCAGTATCTTTGCCTTGGCATCTTGTTTGTCCGATGCCTGTCATCCCGAGGATGGGGAGCCGGTACAACCGAAACAAATAAAAACAGAATAATATGATCAGACCATTAGCAGACAGAGTAGTCATCGAGCCTAAGGCGGCCGAGACACAGACAGCGTCAGGACTCTACATTCCTGATACAGCAAAAGAAAAGCCACAGCAGGGAACAGTCGTAGCCGCAGGCCCTGGAAAGAAGGACGAGCCTATGGAGGTGAAGGTAGGCGACGTTGTCATCTACGGAAAATATGCAGGCACGGATGTGTCAGTAGAGGGAAAGGACTACCTCATCATGAAACAGTCTGACATCCTGGCAATACTTTAATGTCATCCCCGACCTGATCGGGGAACCAATCATAACAAGAATATGGCAAAGGAAATCAAATTCAATATCGACGCTCGCGCCAAGATGAAGGAAGGCGCTGACGCTCTTGCAGATGCAGTAAAGGTCACTCTTGGACCTAAGGGACGTAATGTTGTGATCGCGAAGAAGTTCGGTGCACCGCAGGTGACCAAGGACGGTGTGACTGTAGCAAAGGAGATCCAGCTTGAAGACCAGTTTGCTGACATGGGCGCACAGATGGTCAAGGAAGTCGCTTCAAAGACAAACGACCAGGCCGGTGACGGTACTACAACAGCAACGGTACTTGCACAGGCAATCATAAATGTCGGTCTCAAGAATGTAACTGCCGGCGCAAACCCTATGGACCTCAAGAGAGGTATCGACAAGGCGGTTGCAGCTGTTGTGGAGATCCCTCGCGAGCAGAGCCAGGAGGTTGGTGAGGACTTTGCGAAGATCGAGCAGGTCGGAACCATCTCTGCCAACAACGACACCTATATCGGAAAGCTCATCGCTGACGCAATGTCAAAGGTGAAGAAGGACGGAGTGATCACTGTTGAGGAGGCAAAGGGTACAGAGACAGAGGTCAAGGTCGTTGAGGGAATGCAGTTCGACAGAGGATACATTTCTCCATATTTCATGACAAACGGTGACAAGATGGAGGCTGTTCTGGACGCTCCATATATTCTTATCACAGACAAGAAGATCTCTACAATGAAGGATCTCCTTCCTGTTCTCGAGCCTATCGCACGTGAAGGCAAGTCTCTTCTTATCGTTGCTGAAGATGTTGATGGAGAGGCGCTTACAACTCTTGTTGTCAACAAGCTCCGCGGAACCCTCAAGATTGCTGCTGTAAAGGCACCGGGCTTCGGTGACCGCCGCAAGGAGATGCTCCAGGACATCGCTGTCCTCACAGGAGGTATGGTGATTTCCGAGGAAAGAGGCTTCACTCTCGAGAACACGACTCCAGCCATGCTCGGAACTGCAGAAAAGGTTGTCGTTACAAAGGACAATACTACAGTAGTGAACGGTGGCGGTGATGCAGCTGCAATTCAGGAGCGTGCATACCTCATCCGCAAGCAGATCGAGACTACGACATCCGACTACGACCGTGAGAAGCTCCAGGAGCGTCTCGGTAAGCTCGCAGGTGGCGTCGCTGTCCTTTATGTAGGTGCGGCCACAGAGGTTGAGATGAAGGAGAAGAAGGATAGGGTAGAGGATGCCCTCAGCGCAACACGTGCGGCTGTAGAGGAAGGAATCGTACCAGGCGGTGGAGTCGCATACATCCGTGCTTCAGAGGCTATCAAGGACCTCAAGGGCGCGAACGAGGATGAGACTACAGGTATCCATATCGTGGCACGCGCTATCGAGGAACCTCTCCGTCAGATCGCTGCCAATGCGGGTGTGGAAGGCAGCGTGATCATCAACAAGATCCGCGAAGGCAAGGGTGACTTCGGTTACAATGCACGTACAGACGAGTATGTGAACATGTTCGAGGCAGGTGTGATCGATCCTACAAAGGTATCACGCGTCGCTCTTGAGAATGCAGCTTCTGTAGCCGGAATGTTCCTTACTACTGAGTGCGCTATAGTCGATCTTCCTGAACCGCCAGCTCCAGCAATGCCTGCAGGCGGTATGGGTGGCATGATGTAATCGACCTGACATAATTAAAAAAAATCCGGATGTGTACGAGCGAAGCATATACCCATGCTTCTGCGAAGCGAGACACATCCGGATTTCTTATATATGATACTGTCAGTCGGTCACGCCGTCACGGAGGTCCCCGTACTGGTCCTGGACGGGCTGTGTGCCGCCTGTGTTGTCTATGATGGCCAGATTCGTGTTCTTTTCGGAAGAAGTGAAACGCATCAGCCACCAGCCGTCATTCGCCGGCATGTTGAATCTGAAGGCAGAAGGAACATTGCTTTCTGCACCTGCATGGAAACGCACAAGAGGCTTGCCCAACCTTCTGGTATCACTGTTGGAGAACCCCTCTCCCCACAGCTCGATCCTGCGCTGGAACCAGATCTCGTCAGCGAGGCTGCGCCCTGATGCGTCAGCGGAATATGCAGGATCACGATAAGCCCTGACGAAATCTTCCAGCAAAGCCTTTGCCTGCGCCTCCGACCCGCTCCTCGCAAGTCCCTCTGCCTGAATAAGTATCATTTCCTCGACCCTCATCAAAGGCCAGTCCTCGTCATTCAAGGTACCTCCGACCGCCCACATGCCGAACTTGACGTTTGTATAAGGGAGGAACTTCATCTTTACATTATCTATTTCAAGGGCGGCGACCGCATTCCCGCTCACTCCGTTCCATGTCACTCCGGAAAGCAGCGGTGACTCCAATGAAGCATCTACCCACCAGCCCTTCCTGACATCAGTATCCGGTATCTTTACATACAGCAGATTGTTTATGCATGAATATACCTGCGTTCCTGCAGAATATCCGTCCCCTGAAAAAGACCTTATCCATGCGCTCGACGTCGCGTAAGGATTCTTCATTGCAATGTCCGTCGTCATATCGTAGCCCCATATCCAGTTGTGTTCTCCGATATCATAGAACGATGGCTTCGATACTTCCGACATTGAAGCCGGAACATATCCCTCAGCTGCTGAATATGCATCGGCAACTGCAAGTTCCCATTCCTCCATGTTCATGTATGCGCGTGCACGAAGACCGTATGCCGTCTGACGGTCGATTCGTGACTTGTCAGTGCGGACGTAGTCTCCCAGATTCTCGATCGCATATGTAAGGTCCTTGATTATCAGGTCATAGACATCAGCCACCGATGCCCGCGGATTGTTTGTGAAATCCGTCGTCTCTTCCGTCACCAGAGGTACGCATGGCATGTCCTCGGCACCGGAAGCATATCCGAACTGGAAGTACGGAGCGAGATTCAGATATGCAAAGGCTCTGACCGCCCTTGCCTGTGCAAGCTTATGCCTGATTGCAGGATCCTCCGTGTCTGCCGGATAGGATTTCAATATGTCGTTTGCAGCTGCGATGGTATTGTATGGGGCTGCATATCGGATGTACGGATTGGCATAGTCAGCATTACGGGATGACAGAAGTCCGCAGACCGAGAACCAGTTGTAACCGCTGTTTGCAAGTACGACATCCGCCGCTTCTATGTCGTTGGAGAAGGCCATCATCACGAATCCGAAGTCGTCCGGCCTTCCGCTACCGAATACGCTTTCCGGAGATCCGATCTTCGTATACATTCCGTTGAAGGATGCATCCGCCCGGGACGGTACCGCTGTGTTGACCTCCTGAAGCTGTCCGGTGAGGATGACGCCTCCCTGAGGCTCAAGTTCATCCATCTGGCTGCATGCTCCTGCCGCCAGAATCAGGATATATGATATATGTATCTTTTTCATGTCTTTAGAAAGTTAATGTGACTCCTGCGGTGACGGTACGCATTGCGGAATATGAGCCGCTGTTCAGACCCGAGCCGGAAGTATATGATCCGAGTCCCAGGGAATATCGAGGGTCAACTCCTTTTCTGGCAGAGATGACTGCAAGGTTATCCCCGGCTACATAGACGCGCAGACTCTCAATCTGCATCATGGATGTAAGTCTCTCCGGAAGGGTGTATCCAAGTGTTATGTTGTTGACACTCAAGTAATCCGAGCTGATGAGATAATTGCTTGCGGCAGTCTGTCCGACGCTTGTATCTCCGTCAAGTCGTGGGAATTCGGATGAAGGGTTCTCCTGTGTCCATGCCTTCAGGGCATCCTTGTGCCATGCGGTTCCGACGGACGAGGATGTATGCATCAGAGCCTGATATGTGCCGTCATAGTACTTGCCGCCGAGCTGGAACGAGAACTGTGCCGACAGGTCGAATCCATAAGCCTTGAGGCTGGTGCCGAATCCTCCGTAAAGCTTCGGAAGTACGGATCCCAGTTCGTACTGCGAAGCGTCCGAGAATGTTTCCGTAATCACGGATTCCCCGGTCCATTCCCCGTTCTTGTCCACTACCTTCCGGTACCATTGGGCCTTTCCGTTCTCCTGGTTGATCCCTGCGAACTTCCTCATATATGCCTCATAAAGGGAACCTCCCACCTTATATATATAATTGCCGCCTATGATGCCCTTCTCGGAAACGGAAGGGTCGAGCGAGACGATACGGTTACGGTAATGGCTCATGTTCAGATTCCAGGTCCATAGAAGGTCGTTTCTGTTCATGATGATTCCGTCGAAAGAGAATTCGAATCCGTTGTTCACGATCGAACCGACATTGACCGGGTAGTATCCTGTAGGATTACCGGACGAAAGCGGCACATCCTTGCTGTAAAGAAGGTCTACTGTCTTTCGGGAGAAATATTCCATGCTTCCGCGGAGCAGTCCGGAAAGGACCTCGAAGTCCACACCGATGTTGAACGAATGCGAGGACTCCCATGTAAGCTCATTGTTGCCCTTGTATGCCAGTTCTGTCGAATATTCCCCGGTATCAACATTATAGGAATGGGTGTAATTGTCTGAATACGGGTAATACTTCCTGGCATAGTTGGATGACGGATAGAGGTTGTCGTTGCCCTGCACTCCGTAACTTGCCTTGAGTTTCAGCATGTCCAGCCACCATGCCCCGTCCATGAACCACTCCGAACTCATGAGCCATGCTGCTCCGATGCTGCCGAAGTTGCCCCAACGGTGGCCAGGGGCGAATCGGGACGATCCGTCACGGCGGAAAGATGCACTCGCAAAATAACGGTTGCCGTATTCGTACTGCGCCCTTGCCAGGAAACCTTGCGTGATGTAGTCGGCTGTATATGACGAGAGCTGTTTCGAACTGCTGCCGTCAGCATTGCCGAGCTCCCCGATGTACGGATCGAAAAGCCTGTCGTTCTGACCTTCCAGGAACTGTTCCTTCAGCTTGTAGATCTCGTATCCGGCCAGAACGTTGAGGCTGTGGGCGCTTCCGTTGAAATCAGTCCTGTACTCGGCCAGATACTGGCTGTTGACCGCGAATGTCCTGTCATGGCTCACATATGCCAGACCGTCTGTCGAACTCTGCGAACCGAACCGGCTGTACAGGGCATTGTATCTGGTGTTTTCATTGGTCAGACCGACATTTGCAGTAAGCGAAAGTCCGCGCATCGGAGTCAGGACCACACCCCACTTTCCTGTAATGAAGTCCGTATAGCTCTGCCTGCGGTTGACTTCGTTGTCCCTCACGGCGTTGCCTACAAACGACGGGCGGACGAAATTGGTCTGGTTTGCGTCATAGACCTTCATCCCGTTCTCGTACATTATATTCCCGTCAGCATCACGGACATACAGCGGATATATCGGTCCGATCATGTTCGTGATATAGAAGATGTTGCCCGATGATCCGTATGTGCTTGAATATGAGGCAGTCTGTGAGTCCGAATAGGCATAGCTCATGCTCGTGCTTATCTTCATCCAGGGCTTGGCCTGCCAGTCCACATTTATTCGTGCGGTATACCGCTGATAATCCGAATTGTTCACGATGCCCCCGTCGTTGAGATATCCGACGCTTCCGTAATAGTTGAGTCTGTCGCGACCTCCGCTGACCGAAAGGTTGTACTCCTGCCGGAATGAACTGCGGAACGTGTCACCGTACCAGTCGTCCGGAATGTAATAATACTCTCCGTCAGAGTAGCCGAGGGTGGCTTTCGGGTTGAGCTTGAAGTCCGTTCCGATGAACTTCTCCCCGGATGGGACTGTAAAGACCTGATATCCGAGGCCTCCGTTGTTCTGATTGAATATATTCGCATCTGCATATGCATAGGCTTCTGCCGGAGATTTTCCAGCATACACCTGCGAGTTGTACATCATCCTGTAATGTGTTTCATAATACTGCGCAGGATCAGAGATCACGTCATATTGGGGAATCAGACGAGAATTGGAACCCCATTTTGCATCGAATCTGATTTTTGCCAAGGTGCTGCCTGAAGCCCTTTTGGTGGTTATAAGGACCACACCGTTCGCGCCACGCGCACCGTAGATGGCAGATGCGGCCGCATCCTTCAGTACCGACATAGACTCCACGTCATTGGGATTTATATCCGAAATCGAACCGTCGAAGGGCATGCCGTCTACAATGTAAAGAGGGGAGTTGCTGGCACTCATCGATCCTATTCCACGGATTCTGATGGTCGCTTCCCCGGCCGCAGGATCGCCGGAAGATGAAATCACCTGGACTCCAGGCGTCGTTCCTGCCAGCGCGCTGGTCACATTAGTGCTTACTCGCGACTCTATCGTCTGTGCGTCAACCATTGATGCGGACCCTGTGAAGGAACTCTTTGTCGCGGTTCCGTATGCAATAACAATTGTTTCCTCAAGGCTCTCGGTGTCAGGTTCCAGAGCCACATTCAGAACAGCGCGTCCCTCGACCGCGATTTCCTTGGTCTTGTAACCGATTGATGAAAATATGAGGATCCCGTCTTCGGGGACAGTGATCACATATGCACCTTCTCCGTCGGTGCTTACTCCGACCATCGTCCCTTCCAGATGGACGGATGCGTATGGAACCGGCTCGTCAGTTGATGCATCCGTCACTTTGCCCTTTACTGTCAGGGGGATTTCCTGTGCTGACGCCGCGATTGCAGTCAAGGCAGTCAGAATGGTTAAGATAAGTCTCATCGTGACAATCATTAAAGTTATACATAAGAAGTCCGGTCAGAATGATTGTCAATAAGGTGTCGGAATCTCCCTTTGACATTTATTGTGCCAAGCACTATTAATAAATATGGAATAAGGGAGGGAAAAATCCGGAAATCATAAAAAGTTAAAATTTTGTTAAATTTAATGTTTGTCAGCCCGTTATTGTGCACGGGTTACAAATTGTAAGCAGTTGACCAAAAAAAATAGATAAAATAGGAATTATAATACCAAGAATCTCGCAAAAGATGTAATTTCAATGCTGTGGGAGGGTATTTGTTTGTAAAAAATATATTCTTTAATTTTGCTTGCAAAGTGTTATGGAACGTCAGATTATTAGTGCAAGAATAGTTTTGAAAGTGTAGTGTTCCTGTAAGAATAATCAAATTAATATTTATGTTTAACCAAAATATCATCACTATGAAAAAATGTTTATTGATGATGATGGCCCTGCTCTTTGCGAGTATCGGTCTTGCTACGGCTCAGGAGTTCACAGTTTCAGGAACAGTCGTAGCTGAAGAAGATGGGCAGCCTATCGTCGGAGCCTATGCAGTTGTCAGCGGTACAACTCTTGGAGCGATGACAGATGCTGACGGACACTTCTCGATTTCCGGAGTTCCGGCTGATGCGAC
>JAZNAW010000091.1:0-14807 GCA_045586745.1 Candidatus Cryptobacteroides sp. | reverse complement strand
GAGCAACGGTGTGACTCGTGCGTACGGCAAAGCAGTCCAGATCGGTGATCCACGCGACATCGTTGATGAGATGATCGATCTCAAGACCGACTACATCGCAGTACACGGAGAAGTAACAGAGGCTGCACCAAAGGTCTTCCTCAAATACTTCTTTGTCAACACAGCAACCGGTGAGAAATCCGGAGAGATGTTGGCCATGGCACGCCTCGGCTAAAAGTTCATTAAGATTTACTGAAGAACATTCATGAATCGGCAGCCTACACTGAAAATTTCGGTGTAGGCTGCTTTCTTTATGCAACTATAATATATAGAGGTATAATAAAAGAAATTACGCAGAAACTCACGATTTTTATGCGTAAATTTCTGCGTAAAATTTATAACTAACTGATTTTCAGTGTAGTTTGTGGAGATAGTCGGAGTCGAACCGACGACCCCCTGCTTGCAAAGCAGGTGCTCTAGCCAACTGAGCTATACCCCCGTTTGGTTTTGCGGATGCAAATATGGCGCTTTTTTTTTAAACTGTCAAATTTTTCGACAGTTTATGCTGAAAATCTTCGGATTGCCAGCTTTGCCAGACTTCCGAAAGCCCATCCTGCAAGTAAACCTACGCAAATACCGACTATTACATCTCCAAGAAAATGCTTTCCGACGAATATTCGGCTGATTGCGACCAGGGTTGCCCATGTAAATATCCATGCAGTGTATCCCTTGTACTTCAGACGTTTATCTGTACGAAGTCCGATGAATGTACTTGTTGCCAGGCCGAATGCATTTGCTGCATGGGCAGAAAAGAATCCGTATACTCCTCCGCTTTCGAGTATGTGCAGACCGTTATGAATCATATATGGGTCGTTGCATGGACGCAGTCTTTCAGTCGCAGCTTTGATCAGGTTGGAAAACTGGTCGCAGAAAGCGAATGTAAGTACAGCTGCAATCACGACTGCTGAACCTTTTTTCCATCCCAGTCTCTGGATTATGAATGCAACTATGATTACATACATAGGTATCCATATGGGAATATTTGAGAACAGTTCCCATATGTGGTCGGTAAACGCTGAATTCCAGCTGTTTATTTCAAGGGTGGCAAGCTTGTCTGCCTGTTCTAATGTCTGCCAGATGCTCATTTATAGTACAGTTTCGTTTTCGTCACCAGGGAATAGGACTACCGGTGCGTCCTCATCTTCAACCTCCCTGTGGAGAGCATCCCAAAGAAGATCCTTGAGTTCCTTGATTCCTTCCTGTGTGAATGATGATATGAATACATGAGGCAGGTCAGTAGGTAACTGTGCCTCTATCTCAGCTTTGAGCTGCTCGTCAAGCATGTCTGACTTGGTGATGGCAAGAACTCTGTCCTTGACGAGAAGTTCAGGGTTATATTCCCTGAGCTCGTTAAGGAGGACTTCGTATCCCTCCCTTATGTCATCCTGGTCGGCTGCCACCATGAAAAGCAGGATCGAGTTACGCTCTATATGTCTTAGGAACCGCATACCGATGCCCTTTCCTTCGTGGGCTCCCTCGATGATTCCTGGGATGTCTGCCATCACGAATGACTTGTCATCGTAGTAACTTACTATTCCGAGGTTAGGTTCCAGAGTCGTGAAAGGATAGTCTGCAATCTTCGGCTTTGCGGCAGATACAGTAGAAAGCAGAGTTGACTTGCCAGCGTTAGGGAAGCCTACGAGACCTACGTCAGCAAGGAGCTTAAGTTCGAGGATGAACCATCCCTCCTCACATGGCTCTCCAGGCTGCGAGTAGCGTGGAGTCTGGTTGGTCGCTGTCTTGAAGTTGTTGTTGCCGAGACCTCCGCGACCGCCCTTTACAAGGATTCTCTCTTCGTTCGGCTCTACCATCTCGAACAGGATCTCGCCTGTTTCCGCATTCTTGGCTACCGTGCCGAGCGGAACATCAAGATAGATGTCCTCTCCGTTCTTTCCTTTCTGCAGCTGTCCGCTGCCTGATGCACCATGCTCTGCCATGATGTGCTTGCGGTATTTCAGATGTATCAGTGTCCAGAACTGTGGATTTGCCCTGAGGATGATGTGTCCGCCTCTTCCTCCGTCTCCACCGTCAGGACCGCCCTTCGGTACATATTTCTCCCTTCTCATGTGGGTGGATCCGGGACCTCCGTTACCTGAACGGCAATATATCTTCACATAGTCTATGAAATTGCTGTCTGCCATAATATCTGATTTATCCTGCAAAGTTAATATTTCTTTTCGATAGTGAGGACTTAAGGTACGATGACCTTAAGGGCATGCTCGATTACCTTGATGTCAAGTGTCTCTCCTGCTTCAAACCACTCTCCGTCAGCATGAGCAGGACCTGATTTATCCCTTGAAATCCTTATATGCTTTCCTTTGTAGCAGTGGATGTTCGAAGCCATGTTTACAGTTCCGGTCATCAGCCTGTATGCAAGCATAGGTATCTCGATGTCCTTGAAGTCTTCTACTACAGTTATGTCAAGAATTCCGTCCTGACTGTCTGCAAGGGGAGTGACCTTTGCACCGTTTCCCCATTGGTCCGAGTTTCCTACTGTGACCATAACTGCTTCGTGGATATTCAGTTCTCCGTCGATTTCGATTTCATATCTGTCTGCAGAATGTCCTTTCCATGAATGGATAGCCTGCTCGATGTAGCTTGCCAGTCCTCTTCGTCCGGATTTTGCAAACCTTTCGCTTATGACAGCGTCAAGTCCGACTCCGCAGACGGAGAAGAAATGCCTGCCGTTTATGGTTGCCGCATCAAGATATTGCGTCTTGCCGGCTTCGATGGTACGGATGTTTCTGTTCAGGTCATGATTTAATCCAAGGTGCAGGGCCAGGCCGTCACCGCTTCCGCGTGGTATGATCCCAAGGGTTTTCCCAGTGCCGATCAGACCTCGTGCCACTTCATTGACAGTGCCGTCACCTCCGACTGCGACAACAATGTCCTCTTCAGCCTCGCGTGCAAGTTGCTCCGCATGGCCTGCGTATTCCGTATAAACTACCCTGCAGTCCTTCCTGTTAAGTCTGCTGACGACACGGGCCTTGTTTCCGTGACCGGAAATAGGATTGACTATAAACAGTATCATTCGAAAATGTTCTTATCTTCGTCGTATATAGGGCTTTCTATTCCCATGAAGTTCATTATGCTGTGGAAAACGTGGTATTGTCCGACTTTTTCCAGAGCCTTGACATTCGTATCGGGATCGGAATCCCATACTATGAACGGAATCTCCACCTGCTCCTTCGGAGCCATGGACATCGGTACTCCGTGCATATAGAGATTGTTCTCTCCCAATGATTCTCCGTGATCAGATACATACAGCATGCAGCATCTGCGATCCGGAATTTCCTTGAGTATCTCTATTACCGAGTGAATCAGCCAGTCGGTGTATATTATGCTGTTGTCGTAGGCGTTCATGAGTTCCTGATGGTCGGCCTTTGACATTTCAACTGTCGTGCAGACTGGTGTGAATTTCTCGAATTCGCCAGGATACTTCTTGAAGTAAGTAGGGCCGTGGCTGGTGTTTGTATGGATGACAGCCAGTACCTTTGTCTTGTCAGATGCCATGATGTCTTCCTTAAGTCCTTCCAGAAGAATCCCGTCGTATCTTTCGTCTGCTTCAGGGAATCTGGCCTTAAGATCCTTGACCTTATAGTATTTGTCTATATGTACCGGCGGTTCTCCCCAGTTGCTGGTCCTCCACGAGACATCCGCTCCTGCTCTGCTGAGATAGTTTGGCAGTATTTCATAAAGCTTGTTTGTGGGACCATGGTCCAGAATAGCCTTTACTCCTGCTGTAGTATAGGTTGCAGCAGCATCCGCGATCAGTGCCGTGACGCTGTCCTTTGCCGTGAACGGATTGGTCTCCCTTTCGTAACCGTAAAGCGAGAAATGGTCCCTTCTCGCAGATTCTCCTATGATCAGAACGCATACATCCCTGCTGTCATCAGTGATCGCAGCGTCCGGAAGCGGAATCTCCTTTGCGTTTCTTTTCTTTTCGGCGCTGTAGTATCGGAATGTGTTCACTGTATATGACCATGGCATGAGAAGACTTCCGAGTTCTGTTGAATTCCTGTCGATCCATGGCCAGTTCTTCATGTGTCCCAAGGCTACTGCGAGTACGATACCAAGTCCTGCACCGATGTTGGCTAGAAAACGTCGGAACGATCCGTATTCCACCTTCTGCATGAACAGCCAGATACATGGGACGATGCCGAGGAAAAGTACATAAAGGACAAATGATAGCGAGAAGAAGCCCGATGCCTCGGAAAACTGCGTGTTGAACACGTTTCCCATCATCTTGTCGGTGATCAGAACTTCGTATGAGTTTATGAAATAGAGACTTACGGCATCTGCAATGAACATGAAGCCTAGTATGCATTTACCTACCACACGTCCGGCGTACAGAACTAGATAGTAGAAGAAGAAGTTCAGGGCAAGCATCAGGACTCCCAGTCCTGCCACAATGAGGGTTCCGTTCAGATCACGCTCTGTGTTTTCAACTGCCAGACGGAAGAACGGAGCGTGGTATGCTGCCAGCGTGAATACGCTGAGCACCACGCACATTGCCGTAAGCTTTATCCTGTTTTTCAGAAATCTCATTTTCGTATCGTCTTTATAAGTAATGCAGCCGTACAGCATGTCAGAATCAGCAGCAACATGTTGTACAGTATTGTCAGCAGTATATTTACATTATGTGTACCGTCTGTATACGGACTGCTTGCCACGGATGCGTCATATCTGGCAAACGGGTTCGTATATATCACCTCTCCGTCCGGGAAGTATGCCGTCATCCTGGCATAGCTGTCCTCCGGTTTCATCGTGTATTCTATCCTGCATGTGTCGGATGCATGTGCAAGCAGGGTATGATTCTGTCCTATGACCTTGATGCTGTCTGCATTTTCCGAGAGGGTCATGTGGATTGTATTACCGTCAAGTCCGATTTCATCGACATATGGGAGGTCAATGTTCCCCGTATATTTCTTATCCCAGTCTCCATTGCCGTAATCCGGAACTCTCATTGAATAGTAACATCCGTCCAGAAGCGTTCTGCGGATGTCATCATATGTTGCGGAAGGGGTGCATAGGAAACTGCATCTGACTGCTATACGGGAAGACCGGTCGGGATAATGGAGATCGTCATTAGCAAGACCGAAGCTGTAATGTCCGGCGCTCAATGCCCAGTCCCAGTATTCGTTTTCTGTGCTTTTGCCGCTGTCAAGTTCCATGATGCGATACCCGTCAAGTTTCTGCATCTGGTCTTGCGACATCGTGTTTGTCCTCAATGGATGGTTTATCTGGATGAAGTCGCTGTCCTTTCCTAGAATGTCAAGCTGGAACTGCTTCTGGAATGCGAACAGAGGCAGCAGATGGTCAAAGCGGTTAACCTTGGAGCTTCCGAATACGAGCTTGTGATACTTGAAGAGATTGTACCCGTGCTCATAGACATTTATCTGAAGCGCCGGATCGAAAGGATGTTCTGTAAGTCTGTTGTGGTTTGAGAAGGTGACGATGTCATATCCGAACTTCTCAAGTGCGTCGTAGACTTCTCCCGGCCAGTAATCACATTCGTTGAAAATGCTTTCCACGCGCGTGTGGGTATGAAAGTTTGCACGTTTCCAGCAGTATGCCGTGTCAAGATTCCTGTATGGGTTGAATATATCCGGTCCGCTGAACGGTTCCGGTCCGTCGAATATATAAACAGGACTGACGCTTGTTGCAAGTATTGCCATGATGGCAATCATTACAACTGAAGCGACAGTCTTTATAAGGATTATAAATGTCTTTCTCAGGATATTCATCAGAATTTGTCCATGACTGAAAAGATACGGTCGCGGACTTCATCTATTGTTCCGACTCCGTCGATCTCGTTGTATTTGCCGGCCTTGGTGTAATAATCGATGAGAGGTTCAGTCTGGTTGTGATATGTGACGATTCTGGTGTTGATGATCTCCTCGCTAGCGTCGTCAGCACGGCCTTCCTTGAGGGCACGTCCCTTGATGCGTTCCATGATCATCTCGTCAGGAATCATGATTGACACTGTTGCTGTGACTTCCTCTGCTGTCTTTGCGAGAATCTTGTCAAGGGCGTCAGCCTGTGGGAGTGTTCTTGGGAAACCGTCAAGAAGGAAACCGTCGACTCCGGTCACAGTCTTGAACTCGTTCTCAATCATACCCTCTACAACTTCGTCCGGAACAAGACATCCCTTTTCAATAAGAGCCTTTGCCTGAAGTCCGAGTTCTGTACCGGCTGCAATCTCCTTGCGAAGGAGTGCTCCTGTCGAAATGTGGTGCAGATTGTATTTCTCAACCATTGCTGTTGCCTGTGTGCCTTTCCCAGCACCAGGAGGACCGAATAAGATGTAGTATTTCATATCTAGGTTATTGTTTATTCATCCAATACATAAATGTCCTTGAAGTTTCTTCCAAGCTCGTCGTAATCCAAGCCGAAACCGACGATGAATTTGTTGGGAATCTCCATCGCCACATAATCGAGCCTGACATCCTTATCATATACTTCCGGCTTCAGCAGCATCGTGCATATCCGGGATTCCGAGGCTCCTTCCTCCTTTAGGATTCTTTTGAGTTCAACAATCGTGTTTCCGGAGTCGACAATGTCCTCGACTACTATTACACGTCTGCCTGAAATGTCTGCAGTGAGTCCCATGGCCTGCTTTACATTTCCTGTAGTGCCGGTGCCCTCATAGGAGGAAAGTTTTGTCGAGACTATCTGGCAGTTGAATTCGAGTCTCTTCATCAGTTCGGCTGTAAACATGATCGAGCCGTTCAGTACGCATAGAAGGATAGGCAGATCCTCGCATCCCTTGAAATCTTCATTGATCTTTGCCGCTACCGCATCAATGGCTTCCATGATCTTTTCGTATGGAATGGACGTTCTGAATGTCTTGTCTTTGAGTGTTACCCTGTTCATGGCATCTGTTGAAATAATCATACAAATTTAATAAACGATTATAAAAAAAAGAAAAATCTGCTGTTGTTTTACCCTAAAACAACAGACTTTTTGTCAGCTTGTGATAATTTAGGAGCAAATATATGATAAAGGTATGTGGCGAAAGAATCTTGTGACTGTATCGATCTGTCTTATATCCTGGAATTCACTGGCGCAGTCTGCGGAAGATTTGGACAGAATCATGAAACTGACCGGTTATGACACCCCGGAAGAAATCGATGAACATGAGGTGGAACGTTTGTCTTCTTTTCTAGACAGACCTGTGAGAATCAATCTTGCTTCAGCATCTGTTCTACGTTCCACAGGCCTCTTCAGCGCTTATCAGATCGCATCGCTGCTGGATTACAGGAGACGTCATGGAGATGTGTTGTCCTATGGTGAATTGTCTTTGGTGGACGGATTCACGGAGGATATGGTACGGCTTCTGGAGCCGTTCATATCCTTGGCCGGAGGTGAGGTCAGCGGTACTGGTCCGGGACGGAGAAAAGCGGAATGTGACCTGGCCGTCCGCAGTAATATGAATATGGCTGATGAAAAGACTTCAGGCGCTTACGGCATCAAGTGCAGAAGCATTTTCGGAGAGACTTTCTCTTTGGCTTTTGCCGCGTCCGGGACGGACAGGGAGTCTCTCGCAGCTCCTGATGTGTTTTCCGGACATATGACATGGGAACCGGCAGGAATCCCGCTTAAGATAGTGGCAGGAGATTTCAATGCCAGATTCGGACAGGGACTAGCTCTGTGGAACGGAATGTCGATGACCGGTCTGTCCAAGGTGGGATCATTCTTCCGTTCGTCGACAGGCATATCTTCATCGTGGTCGTTTACGGGCAGTGCAGCCCATACCGGGATTGCCGGAGAGTATTCTTCTTCCCGTTTCCGTCTTTCTGCATTTGCGGCATTCCCGGGTATTAAGGATTCCGGTATGAGGGAGATCCATGTGCTTCCGGCTCTCAATCTGGGATGGTATGGCAGGAACATGAGCGTTTCAGTCACCCATTATCTGGAGATTGCATCTTCAGGTGTCAGCGGACCGATATATATCCCGGATATGAAGACATCTGCGGACATTGCTCTTTGTATCCAGGGGACTGATATGTTTTCAGAGGTCGCATTCGACTGGGTGTCAATGGTTCCTGCTGCTCTTGCAGGTATAAGATTCCCAGCAGGGGAGGACATAAGCATGGCTTCTCATGTCAGGTTTTATCCGGCCTCGTTCAATCCTGTCAGAAGTGCTGCTCCGCGGAGCGTGAGCAAGTGTTCAAATGAATATGGAGTCTCGTTGTGCTGTGATTATGCTCCCGGTTCAGGAAGGTTTGCCGGGAGCCTGTCATTGGATTCTGCATACCTGCCGGTAAGCAAGACAGACCAGTGCGAAAGCTTCCATGTCAAGGTAAATGCCGAGAGCGAGATTACCTTTTCCGAATCCTTCAGACTGAAATTGAGGCTGTCCGAGAGATTCCGGACATGGGGGCATCGGTTCCGGACAGATGTCAAGGCGGATCTTGTATGGGCATCATCCCGGTTTTCCATAACAGGGAGAATGAATATGCTCAAGTGTGTGGATACGGGATTCCTGGGCTATGTTGAAGGCGGCTATAAGGCAGGTGGCTTTTCTGTCTACTTAAGGCAGCTGTTCTTTTTCATCGATAATTGGGATGACCGTATATATGCATATGAACGTGATGCACCTGGTAACTTTTCCGTGCCATCATTTTACGGCCGAGGTATGAATACTGTATTGACGGCATCATGGAAATTTTCCAGATGGGGGAGACTGTATGTGAAGGGAACGATGACCACCTATCCGTTCATGCAAAAGAAAAAGCCCGGCAAGGCCGGACTTAAACTTCAGTCAGTATTTTCGTTCTGAACTTTATTTCTTCGGAATCTTTATAGTCATTCCCGGTTTGATCTTCGAACTGCTAAGGCCGTTGAAGTTCATGATGTCCTGTGCGCTGATGCCAGGATAGTTCTTGGCGATGCTGTAGAACGAGTCACCGCTCTTGACGACATATGTCGTGTATTCTCCGTTCTGTGCTGTTGCTGCAGGCGCATCCTTTGCGGATGCTTCTGAAGAAGCCGCAGCGGATACGATAAGCTTCTGTCCTACCCGTATGTTGTTGCTGGTCAGGTTATTCCAGGCTTTCAGCTGAGCGACCGTACATCCGTGTCTTTCGGCAATCTTTCCTAGTACATCACCGCTCTTCACAGTGTATGTCGTTGCATTTGCAGGTGCGGAGGAAGTCTTTGCAGTGGATGATGATGAAGTTGATGCAGGTGCGCTGCCTCCTCTATAGATCACAAGCCTCTGACCTACACGGATATTGTTGCTGCTCAAGTTGTTCCATCTCTTGATCTGAGCGACCGTACATCTGTGTCTGCTTGCTATCCTTCCCAGGTAGTCTCCGCTCTTTACTCTGTAGACTATTCTTTCGCCGTCTGCTCCATCCACAATCTTCTTGAGGGTAACAGGGTTGAAGTATTCATCTGCCTTATGCCTGTAAAGAGAATCTTCATTGTCGATGAATGCGTTCGTATAGTTGTAGGGGAGACGGAGAATATACTCTCTTGAATTTCCTGGGATGATGTTATGGCTGTATTGAGGGTTGAGATTCTTCAGTTCCTCAAGCGGCGCCCCTGTCAGGTCGCTTACCTGCTTGAGGTGAAGCATCTTGTTGATCTTGAACGTGTCTACATGAGCCGGCATTTCTACAGCTTCTGGTTTTATTCCATGCTCTTTATAATATGTCATTGCATAGAGGGCTCCCACAAATGCCGGAACATATCCTCTGGTCTCGCGAGGAAGGTATGGATATATGTCCCAGAATGCGCGTTTACCTCCGCTTCTGCGTATGGCCTTGTTTACGTTTCCTGCTCCGCAGTTGTATGATGCGATCGCAAGATTCCAGTCTCCGAAGATTTCATATGAATCCTGAAGATATTGCGCTGCAGCCTCCGCTGACTTTACCGGATCAAGCCTCTCGTCCACGAAAGAGTCGATATGGAGTCCGTACATCTTCGCTGTCGCATACATGAACTGCCACATGCCTTTTGCTCCAGCCCTTGATACTGCAGTCGGATTCAATGCAGACTCGATGACAGCCATTGCCTTAAGCTCTTCAGGCATGTCATATCTGTTCAGAATCTCTTCGAAGATAGGCATATAATATCTGCAGAGTCCCAGGATGTTGGCCATCTTGGTCGGCATCTTCTCCGAGTAGAGGATTATGTAGTTCTTGACGATGTCATTATAAGGAAGAGTGATGAAGGAGTTCATCTGTCTGATTCTTTCTATATAAACCTCGTCAGGTACATTTGACTCGAATCTTACGGAATCCATGTTGTATTCGCTGATGTCCTCCGTGTTTGCCATGCTGTGTACATACCAGAGGTTCAGCAGACTGTCAGAGACTTCCGCCGTATAATCTTCAGGATTTATTCCTGCCGCACTCTTGAACTCGTTCTCCTCATATAGCTCCATCATCTCGTTCGTGATGCTGTCGGTATATTCGAGTTCCATCCTGTATCTGTCAAGTTCGGCCTTCACGGAGTCCAGTTCAGCTCTTAACATAGCATTTTCCTTTTTCAGGCTGACGGTTCTTTTCAGCTGGATCTTTTTCCTTTCAGGATTCTGTCTGTCGTCAGAAGTGTTTTGGCCGGCCGTTGCCGAGACTGCAAAAGCAGCCGCCAAGGCGACTGCAATGATTTTTTTTACATCCATTTCAAAAATATGTTTCATAGTGTCAGAACCGTATGCCGACTCTCATTCCAACAGCGTTGCTCATCGGATTCATAGTGTTTCCGGTATGCATCGCGTATTCGTTGTACGGTGATATCAATGCTGGTTCTATGTTCATGGTTATATCATCATTAACTTCGAAATCATGCATGTACGCAAAGACATTTGCATCTATGACCTGGAGAAGATATACGAGGACTGTCGCAACTATCGAGTAGTCCCTGTACCGTCGGTATACGTCCCTATACCATTTTGCTGTTTCTCCGTTTATCGGTACATTGGCACTGACTTCCGGATCTGTACTGGTGGCTTCGTTATGTATCCTCTTGAATCTCTTGTAATTCGAGTTGTAGTTTATAAGCAGATGAGTGGAGATGAGAAGTCCTCCCCAGTATATCGGAACCTTGAAAAGTTCGCCGTTGTAGATCTGTCCTAGTCCCGGAAGAAGTGCCGAGTAGAGTGTGGCTCTTCCCGGCAGTGGCTCTTTGTCACTCTTGAAGCATGCCACTCCGTCCATCAGTGAACCCCAGTATACAAGACCTGCACCTGCAAGGAGCCATGTTCCTGTTGTCTTGTCGGATATGTTTCCTGTCTTGTTGTATCTGTTGAGATAATATCCTCCGGTTCCGGCCAGAGCACCGATACCTCCGTATATGACCGGAAGTTTCCAGTAGTCCCTGTTGTATATCTGAGCAGTGCCGGGCGCGAATACGGAGCCGGCGAACATCGTACCGATCTGTATTTCCTGCTTATGTGCGATACCGCGTCCCCATTCCTTGAAAGAGAACAGCTTGTCGGCAGTGTCCGCCACTGCAGTGGAATCTCCCTTCTCGTTGTAGGTCTGCTGGAACGCCTCCTCCTTGAACTGGGCGTTACCTTCCACCGCAAAGCAGGTAAGGAATATGATGACGGCGAATATGTATATTCTTATTCTTCTGTGCATTTCTCTATTGCCTTGAGGAACTTCCTGATCTCTTCATCGGAGTTGAAATGAATTGTCATGGAACCTTTTCCTCCTGTACTTCTTTTAAGGCTTATGTTGTTTTCAAAATACTTGCCTACAATCTCCAGCACCTTGAAATACTCCTCCGGAAGATCCTGGCCCTGATCGTCTGCCGCCTTCTTCGGCTGCGACATCTTCTTGATCTTTTCTTCAAGCTGTCTTACAGACATGTCATCCTTGATCACAAGATCACAGAGATACTCCTGGAGTCTGATGTCCTCCACTCCGAGCAGTACCTTTGCATGTCCTACGCTGAGGAGTCCAACCTTGAGGTCGTGCTGGATCTTTGCAGGAAGTTTGAGAAGGCGGAGATAATTGGTCACCGAAGCCCTTTTCTTTCCTACCCTTACCGCCATCTGTTCCTGTGTCAGGCTGCATTCCTCGATAAGTCTCTGATAGCTCATCGCAACTTCTATCGGATCGAGGTCTTCTCTCTGGATGTTCTCGACAATGGCCATTTCAAGCATGCCTTGGTCATTGGTATCCCTGATGTAAGCTGGAATCATGTCCATTCCAGCCATCTGGCATGCCCTGAACCTACGCTCTCCGCTTATTATCTGGTAACGGCCGTCAGCCTTACGTCTTACGGTTATAGGCTGGATAAGGCCAAGTGTCCTGATCGACTCCGCAAGTTCCTCAAGCGCATCCTGTCCGAATGTCATTCGTGGCTGGAACGGATTCGGCTCGATCATATCCATAGGGATACGGAGAATGTCAGCCGTTCCCTGCTGTGAATGGCTTTCAGTGTTTACCACTTCCTTATTTACGTATCCGACCGGCTTTCTTATCTGGCTGAGGTCGGCGTCTCCTCCGAGTAATGCGCCAAGACCTTTTCCCAGTCCTCTCTGCTGTTTGCTCATCTTGTTCTGTTTAGCTGTTCTTCTCAAGTACTTCCTTAGCAAGGTTCAGATAGTTTGTCGTACCGTTGCAGATCACGTCATAAAGGATGATCGGCTTTCCGTGCGACGGTGCCTCGCTGAGTCTGATGTTTCTCTGGATAATGGTGTCGAATACCATCTCTCCGAAATGCTCGCGCAGTTCTCCGAGGACCTGATTGTGGACCTTTGTTCTTCCGTCGAACATTGTGACCAGGAATCCTTCGATGGTAAGGTCAGGATTCGGCTTGCCCTGTACGAGTCTTATGGTCTGCAGAAGTTTTCCAAGTCCCTCAAGCGCGAAGAATTCCGGCTGTACAGGGATTATTATGGAGTCTGCCGCTGTCAGGGAGTTTACAGTGATGAGTCCAAGGGACGGAGAGCAGTCGATTATCACATAATCATACTCGTTCCTCAATGGCGCAAGCGCATCCTTCAGGACTGATTCCCTGTTCTCGTCTCCGAGCATTTCGATTTCCGCTCCCACAAGGTTGATGTGTGACGGAATCATATGGAGATTTGCTATTTCGGTCTGTATGAGGGTGTCTCTTATGTCGATGGCTCCGATGAGCACTTCGTACAGAGTCCTCTTCTGGTCATTGTCCGGAGAAAAGTTGAGGCCGGATGTCGTATTTGCCTGTGGGTCGGCATCTATGATGAGCACCTTCTTCTCCAGGACTGCGAGCGATGCGGCCAGGTTTATTGCTGTGGTAGTCTTGCCGACACCACCTTTCTGATTTGCTATTGCTATTACTTTTCCCATACTGTTTCAATTAGGACATAATCCTCGCAAAATTACGAAAATTATTTCACACATCATCTTTAATTTGCTACATTTGTTGATAAATTCATTCGTTATGAAGGTTTCGGAAAAGAAGGATATCTGGCTGGTGGTCGTGAATGTGTTTGCAGCATCAAGGAAGGCTGGTTCAGTATGGAAAAAGGCTGCCGTGATGCTGGAAAATGCAGGAATTCCATATAAGGCAATGTTTACCGGAGGTGAGGACAATGCGATTGCAATCAGCAGGAAGTCAGCGGCCGCCGGCTACAGGAAATTTATTGCTGTCGGCGGCGACGGTACTGTTCATGATGTCCTGAACGGAATAGCGGAATGTGTTTATTCTTCAGATTCTCCGGATGTAAGCATTTCAGATTTTACCCTGGCCGTCCTTCCTGTAGGATCCGGCAACGACTGGGTGAAGTCGACGGGAATACCCAAAGATATTCAGGGAGCGGTCGATGCAATAGCGGTCGGATGTACCGGTCTTCAGGATGTGGTTAAGACCGATATGCTCGATCCTTCGGATATGGTACCTGTGTCAACATCATACATGGCCAATGTAGGAGGTGTCGGTCTTGATGCGCGTGTCTGCGAGATCGTGAACAGGAAGAAGGAGCAGGGACGCAGAGGCAAGAAACTCTATGTAAGCGCGTTGCTTTATTGCATAAGACATCGTGTTCCGGTGCGTGCGAGGATACTTTGCGACGGAAAGGAAATTTTTTCAGGCCGTTATCTGTCCATAGCGTTCGGAGTCGGCAAGTATTCCGGTGGAGGAATGAGGCAGACGCCGTTGGCCGAGCTCGGTGACGGTCTGCTGGATGTCACCGTAATACCGGATATACCCATATGGACCATAGCAAAGGAGGTTCCGCGATTGTTCACCGGCACCTTCCACAAGGTCGATGTCCTTACCCTTGCAAAGTGCCGTGAGGTGCTCGTTCTTCCTGACGGTGAGGCTGATGCAGAGCCGGTTGAGGTGGATGGAGAAGTGGTGGGACGTGCGCCAGTAAGGATGACGGTACTTCCTCAGCAGATAAATGTAGTCATGAAGGATCCACGTTGACGGTGATATGTCCGTCGTATCTGCGTTCCTTCTCGAATTTCTGTATCGCTTCGCTGATCGCCTTCTTGTTTTCAGAAAGTCTTCTGTCCTTCTTCAGGTTAATCCTGATTATCCTTATGAACTGGTCCGCAACCTTGTCTACGGCAGGAGAGTAAGGGCCTGTAATTTCAAACGATCTGCCTAACCTGCCGGAAAGTTCCGCGGCCTCTCTGACCGCCCTGTCTTCAAAGCGGTCCCTTATTGTTATTTCTATTATTCTGCTGTAAGGAGGACAGTTGAAGTCCTTCCTTTCCTGCATGAGACCTATGCTGGATACAGAACGGTCATCCGTGCCTATCATGGCGTATACGGGATGTTCCGGCTGGGATGTCTGTATGACGAACATTCCCTTG
>JAZNAW010000090.1:0-7779 GCA_045586745.1 Candidatus Cryptobacteroides sp. | reverse complement strand
TGCCTTAACGAGCATGATTTCGGTGATTTTGAAGGCAAGGACAGATGTTCGGAGGAGTATCAGGCTGAAAAGAGAAAATGCTTCAAGAGATATCCCGGCGGCGAGTCCTTCCTTGACGTTGCAGCCAGGATATATCCTTTCATCAAGGGCATTCTGTCAGACCCTGACATGAAGGACAAGACAATCCTCATCACCTCCCACGGAGGTATCTGCCGCGTCATCACCAGCTACTTCCGCGACATGGAGAATGATGAATTCGTCACCTTCGCCATGCCCAACTGCGGATACCGCCTGATATATTCCGCCTGATTATCAGACACATACGCAAAATCGCCTGCGCCCTCTGCCGCAGGCGATTTTTGTTAATAGCTTGAATATCAGTAAGTTAAGGGTTGTTTTTGGGCCTTCATATGTCGCCACTGTCGGGTGAGTGCATAGACTTCTGCACTCAGCCGACATTTGTGCTGAGCTATAACTGAATATCCGGATAATTATAGTATATTTGTGAATCACGATTTAACCAGTCAGCACTAAACAATCCACTCATGAAAACAATCAAGGTATTTCTCGCATCTTCAGATGAACTTGAAAACGAACGTCTGCAGTTTGATTCCCTGTTCAATCATCTTAACAGGATATTCCGCCCCCGCGGTCTGTATCTGGAACTCTCCAAGTGGGAGTACCTTGACAGTTCGATGGGACCGAAACATAAGCAGGAGGAGTATAACGAGGAACTGAAGACCTGTGAGATGTGCATGGTGATGTACTGGACCAAGTTAGGAGAATACACTGGTGAGGAGCTTATGACCGCTTACGAAGAACTCAAGGAGGGTCGTAATCCGAAGAAACTATATGTGTTTTTTAAGGAACCTGGTGATGTTACTCCGGAACTGAAGTCTTTCAAGGAGAGCTTCGCCACTGAATTCGGTCATTTCTACTGCAAGTTTGAGAATGTGGACAGCATGAGGCTGCATTTCCTTCTCCAGCTTGAAGCATATCAGAATAATGACCTGAAGGAAGTCGTGAAGGTCGAGGACTCAAAGGTGACGGTTGACGGAAAGTCATTTGTGGATCTTGACAATATCCCGTTTGCAGCAAGGAACAAGGAATATCGCAGACTGAAGGATGAGATTGCGTCTTTAGAGTCAGAGATAAAGACTTTTGAAAGTGTTCTTGCTTCAGGTCCTAACCCGGCGATAGAGGAACTATTGGGCAAGAAGCGTTCGGAGAGATACTATAAGAATGAGGAACTGTCGGAGCATGAAAACCTTCTTTTCAATACGGCTCTACGTATAGCCCAGCAGCAGGGAGAGAGGATAAGTCAGAGAATGGCTAGGGCAATGGAAGCCTTTGAAGACGGCAGGGCAAGTGATGCGAATACTATTCTGGATGAGGCACTTCATGATGCAAGGGCTTTAAGGGAAGAGATTGCAAATACGAAGGAACTTTTGAAACATCAGCAGGAGACTGCTGCCGTCAGCATATCCGAACTTCTCCTCAAGGCTTCGGTAATGCTCTCTGACGATACCAGAAAGATCGATGACAGAGTCGAAGCTGCATATGAAATCTACAAGGAAGTCTATGCCCTTGCCAATGAATGTGACTACAATCAGGACAAGTACATAGATATGCTGGATACATACGGAGGTTTCCTGGAAACATATGCCAAATATCAGGAATGTATCGGCATACGCACGGAGCTTTATCAGATCAGATTGAAAGTTCTCGGTGAGAATCATCCTGATGTCGCAATCACCCTCAACAACATCGGTGGTGTGTATGATTCTCTCGGAGAATACGACAAGGCTCTGGACTATTATGAGAGGTCACTTAAGATAAAGATATCAGTTCTCGGTGAGAATCATCCTGATGTCGCAACCAGCCTCATCAACATCGGTAGTGTGTATGATTCTCTCGGAGAATACGGCAAAGCTCTGGACTATTATGAGCGGTCACTTAAGATAAGTATATCAGTTCTCGGTGAGAATCACCCGTATACAAGTGCGACTATCGAAAATATTGAATTTATCAAGGAGAAATTAGGTGAATCTCAAGAACCTTCGTCCAAAGGGTCGTTTTTCTCTAGACTGTTCAAGAAGAAATAAGGGGATGTTTAAGGTCGAAATTTCCGGCCTTAAACAGGCTCCGATACAAAAGCGGCAGACAGTCATGAAGGCGGATATGCGTTTCAGTGGTATATCATTGTGAACAATTGGAGCGTCGGTGCAAATTTTTGATAATTCATGTACCGATGCTCACATAATTCTGCGTATTTCAATCGTTTATACTACCGTAGGTACATGAATCCGAGAATATATGTACAGACGGTAAGCACATGTCCTCTGAAAGTTCCGCCCACTTCATTCTTGAGATGCAAATCGTTTGCACCGTGAATCTTAAGTTGAAATGTGTCGAAAATCATAAAAAACGGAAAAAAGAATAAAAAAAAGAAAAATCTGCATGGCAGGGGTCAAAAAAAGTTGCTGCTCATGCAGATTTTTTCGTTCTTTGTAAAAGGGTGTTGATGATTTGAATCTTTATTGACCGGCACTGTGCCGATATTGAATTTAAATTATCAACACATTATGAAAAAGACAAAGGAGAGAACAGAATCACGAGAAGATATCGTGATGGATGGAAAGTTCTGGGTTGACAGTAACGGAATGAGACACCGTTATGTTGATCCCATGACTGATGAGGGATTCAAGCTGCTGTTCGGTTCTGAAGGGAACGAAGATCTGGTGAAGGAACTTCTGAACAGGATTATTCCTGATGCAAACATCGTGAATCTTCGTTACTGCAACACTGAACACCTTGGCATGACGGAGGATGTCAGAAAGGCCGTTTTCGACGTCTATTGCGAAAATGCTGATGGAGTGCGGTTCCTTGTAGAAATGCAGAACTGGAGTCAGAGACATTTCAACAAGAGGGCTGTCTACTATTCGACCTATGCGATCCAGGATCAGGCTGCTTCAGAAAAGAGACACCAGTTGAAGACTCTTGGAAAGGACAAGTGGGATTATAACTATGCTCCTGTATATGTGGTGTGTTTCATGAGTTTCAATATGAAGACGCCTCCTCGACAGATTGATAGATCCAAGAAGGAAGATTACCTGTCGTTCTACCGATATCTGGATGTAGAAACAGGGGATGAACTTGGAGACGGTACAACGCTTGTATTCATTGAGTTGAAGAAATTCAGCAAGAGCATTAAGGAATGTAGGACAGATAGAGAGAAACTTCTGTACACGATAAAGAATATGTCGCGGCAACTTAAAATGCCGAAGGAGTTATCAGATCCGATGTTGAAGGAAATGTATGATAAGGCGGAGATTGCAGCTTTGCCGAAGAATGTGAGATTAACTTATATCAAATATATCATGTCAAGGAACGATGAATTAAATTCAAGAGCAGAAATGTTAGAGGATGCTCTTGCTGAAGGATATGCTAAAGGCGTTGAACTTGGTCGTGAGAAAGGACTCGAGGATGGTCGTAAAGAGGGTCGGGAAGTTGGTCGTGAGGAGGGCCGTAAAGAAGGCCGTGAGGAGGGAATCGAGAGTGCCAGAAAGGATATCGCAACCAAAATGAAGCAATCAGGTATAAGCATAAAGGAGATTGCATTGTTTACCGGACTGGACGAAAAGGTTATAATGGACCTTTAATCTCATCGCACTTAAAATAAGTATCATAGATGCATCAATCCCCGGATGTGGACGAGCGAAGCATTTACCCATGCTTCTGCGAAGCGAGCCACATCCGGGGATTGATGTATCTGTATTTCTTAGCGGATTACTCCCACTCGATGGTTGCTGACGGCTTCGGAGAGAGGTCGTAGCAGACGCGGTTCACGTTAGGTACCTCGGCGAGGATACGGTCTGTGATCTTCATGAGGATAGGCCACTCGATCTGCTCGATGCTTGCGGTCATGGCGTCGATGGTGTTCACGGCGCGGATGATCACAGGCCAGTCATATGAGCGGGCATTGTTGCGCACGCCTACAGACTTGAAGTCAGGAACTACAGTGAAGTACTGCCATACCTTCTTGTCGAGACCTGTCTTTGCAAACTCCTCGCGGAGGATTGCGTCAGCTTCGCGGAGTGAGTGGAGACGGTCACGGGTGATCGCTCCGAGACAGCGTACTCCGAGACCAGGGCCTGGGAACGGCTGGCGATATACCATCTCGTATGGAAGGCCGAGCTCAACTCCGCATGCGCGTACCTCATCCTTGAAGAGCTGCTTGATAGGCTCGACGAGCTCAAACTTCATGTCTTCAGGAAGACCGCCTACATTGTGGTGTGACTTCACCATCTTCGCAGTCTTTGTACCGCTCTCCACGATGTCCGGATAGATTGTACCCTGACCGAGGAAGTCGATGCCGTCGAGCTTGCGTGCCTCTTCCTCGAATACACGGATGAACTCGCCGCCGATGATCTTTCTCTTCTGCTCAGGATCAGCAACGCCTTCGAGGAGACCGAGGAAACGGTCTGTTGCATCAACATATATAAGGTTTGCACTAAGCTGATTGCGGAATACTTCAATCACATTTTCTGACTCTCCCTTTCTCATGAGACCATGGTTGACATGGACGCATACAAGGTTGTCACCGATTGCCTTGAGCAGAAGCGCTGCAACAACAGAACTGTCGACTCCGCCTGAAAGAGCAAGGAGAACCTTGCGGTCGCCTACCTGGTTGCGGATAAGCTCTACCTGATCTGCGACGAAGTTCTTCATGTTCCAGTTTGCTTCAGCCTTGCATGTGTCGAATACAAAGCCCTTTACTGCGTTCTTGATGAACTCCTCGTCGTTTCCGAACTGCGGAAGCTTCACCTCGCAGAGAGCCTTGTCATGACCTGCAGCCATTACAGGATAGCCTGCTTCATATATTTCGGGAAGAACATCGATCGCCACTCCGTCGATGACATTGTTAGGACCGCCGTTGATGACGATGCCCTTTACATTTGGCAGAGCCTTGAGCTCCGCAGCCGTGATGTCATGTGGGTATATCTCACTGTATACTCCCAATGCACGGATTGCCCTGGCTACCACAGTGTTTTCGTGGCTTCCAAGATCAAGAATTACGATCATGTCCTGTTTCATAGTCTCTAATAATTTATTTCGGCCGCAAAAATAAAAAAAGATTGGAAAATATTTTATAAAAATATCTAATTTTGCAAATCTTTTTCGACCGTAAAACCGGTCGTGGTTTATTATGCGCCGTCCATAAGGCGCAGACGAAGTGATAAGATTAATTATTAGCAGTTTATGCAGGATATAAGGAACATCGCGATCATCGCCCATGTGGACCATGGAAAGACGACTCTCGTCGACAGGATGATCTATCAGGCGCGTCAGGCACGCGAACAGGAGAAGTTGGGAGAACTCATCCTTGACAACAACGACCTGGAAAGGGAAAGAGGTATCACCATTCTTGCCAAGAATGTATCGGTATTATATAAGGGAGTCAAGATCAATGTGATTGATACTCCGGGCCATAGCGATTTCGGTGGAGAGGTGGAACGTGTGCTTAACATGGCTGACGGTGTGATTCTTCTCGTTGACGCTTTCGAAGGCTGTATGCCACAGACACGCTTCGTGCTTCAGAAGGCTATCGAGATGGGCAAGAAGCCGGTGCTTGTGATCAACAAGGTGGATAAGCTCAACTGCCGTCCTGATGAGGTTCAGGAAGAGGTGTTCGACCTTATGTTCTCCCTCGGAGCGACAGAGGATCAGCTGGATTTCCGTACCGTGTATGGAAGTGCAAAGCAGGGATGGATGTCCCATGACTGGAGAGAGCCGGCAAATGACATAACCGCCCTTCTTGATACCATTCTTGAAGTGATTCCTGCGCCTGAAAGGATGGAGGGAACACCGCAGATGCTTATTTCGTCTCTTGAGTATTCTCCATATGTGGGACGTATTGCTGTGGGAAGGGTCACTCGGGGATCGCTTCAGGCAGGAATGAACATAACCCTTTGCAAGAGGTACGATATCCAGCAGAAGCAGAAGATCAAGGAACTGATGATATTTGACGGATTGGGCAAGTCAAAGGTGGATGAGGTACAGTGTGGTGACATCTGTGCGGTAGTTGGTCTGGAGGGATTCGAGATCGGTGATACTGTTGCGGACTTTGAAAATCCTGAAGCGCTCCCTCCGATCGAGGTTGACGAGCCTACGATGAGCATGCTCTTCTGTATCAATAACTCTCCATTCTTCGGTAGAGAAGGAAAATTTGTGACTTCCCGCCATTTGAAGGAGCGTCTTGAGAAGGAACTTGAAAAGAATCTTGCTCTCAGAGTGAAACCGGGCCCGAATGCGGATTCATTCATTGTGTATGGTCGTGGTGTACTCCATCTTTCCGTACTTATCGAGACAATGCGTCGTGAAGGCTTTGAACTTCAGGTTGGACAGCCTAAGGTTCTCGACAAGATGATAGGCGGTCAGCGTTGTGAGCCTATAGAGAATCTTACCATCGATCTTCCGGAAGAGTTTGTGGGCAGGGCTATCGAGATGGTTACCAGAAGAAAGGGCGCCCTTATCCAGATGGAAGGTAGGGGAGACAGGACTCACCTCGAATTTGATATTCCGTCAAGAGGACTTATGGGACTTCGCAGCAACCTCCTTACCGCGACTCAGGGAGAGGCTGTGGTGGCTCACCGTCTGAAGGGATATGAACCATACAAGGGTGACATCGAGCGCCGTACAAACGGATCGCTCGTGTCGCTCGAGACAGGACTTTCGGTCGCATATTCTATGGACAAGCTCCAGGACAGAGGCCGCTTCTTCATTGAGCCTGGAGTTGAGATCTATGCAGGACAGGTTGTCGGCGAACATACGCGTGACCGTGACCTGAACATCAACATCTGCAAGACCAAGAAGCTTACCAACATGCGTGCATCCGGAAGCGACGACAAGGTCATGCTTCCTCCTCCTGTAGTGTTCTCTCTCGAAGAGGCGCTGGAATATATCCAGGAGGATGAACTTGTGGAGGTTACTCCAAAATCGATGAGATTGAGGAAGATCATCCTTGATGAAATAGAGCGCAAGAGAAAAAGTTCCGAGATAAATTGCTTATAACAAAAGTTTTTGTTACCTTTGCAGGCTCAAATCTATTTATGGGTCGATATGAACGGTGAATTTATAATACCTCTAAATGGATTGACGACCGGACAGCATGAATATGACTGGAAGGTCGGCAAGGAGTTCTTCGAAAGTTTTGGAAACTCTGAAATACTTGATGCAGAGCTTGTCGCATCGGTTGTTGTGGAGAAGTCGGGACGTTATCTTGGGGTTGATTGTGAGGTGACAGGAGACGTGACGGTAGAGTGTGACAGGTGTCTTGACAATCTTCTGATACCGATAGATGTAGAGATAAGGTTGAGTGTCAAGTATGGTGACGAGGAGTCTTCGGACGAGCATCACGAGGGGGAACGCGAGGTCATCTTCGTGCCTGAAACGGATGCGGAGTTCGATATGAGTCAGATTATTTATGACTATGTATGTCTCGCTCTCCCGATGCAGAGGGTTCATGAAGATGGGGATTGCAATCCTGAAGTGCTCAAGCATCTTTCGGCAGGTGAATCTGTCGAGGTTGCGCCAGACGGAAACAATCCTTTCTCAGCTTTGAAGGACATGTTTAAATGATTATTAATAATTTAAAAATATAGAACAATGGCACATCCAAAACACAGGGTCTCTAAGCAGAGACGTGACAAGAGAAGAACACACGACGTTGCAGTAGTTCCAACGCTCGCTACATGTTCAAACTGCGGTGCAACAATC
>JAZNAW010000089.1:0-21206 GCA_045586745.1 Candidatus Cryptobacteroides sp. | reverse complement strand
ATCTCATTCTTCCTGAGGTAATCCTTGAATCTTTCGACTACCTCCTTGTCGTCGCATGGCTTGATCTCAATGGTAATGAATTTAGGATCGACACCGCAGTTCTTGATGAACTCGTCAAGTTCAGCAGCTGAAAAATCCTTGAATTCCGCCTTTGCATCCGGTGTCAAAGCTGAAATCGAGAGTCCGTCGAAGCAGATTTCATCGCTGTTCTGGCCTTTCGGATTACTGCAAAGACACATTGTCAGGATAAGTGCAGGTACGCACAGTACGTATGCCAGTCTCATCCATTTGTTCGTTTTGTTCCTGTGCATCATAGTGATTCGGTTTTTAAGTTTCGAGTGATTGAAGCCGTTGGCCAACTGGAAGCGTTTCGCTCCCACAGCTTTTTTCACCAGAAGCAGTTGATATTGTGTTGCATCGATGCCTTGATTGATTGTAAGTTCGTCAGCCTCATACTCATGTAGCATCTTGAGTTCCGTACGGGCTATCCATACGAGGGGATTGAACCAGTGCAATGTGGTCATGATGGCGTATGCCATAAGGTCAATGGAATGTACGCATTGTACATGCATCCGTTCATGTGTAAGTATTGCCGGGTTCTCTTCAAGGTCCTTGCGGCTAATGACGATGTGTCTGCCCCAGCTGAATGACGGTATATCAGCTTCAGTGATCCTGACCGGAGTACCGTCAATGAAAGTTACTGGAACAGATCTTAACATCCGTCTCATGAGGATATATGATCTTGTTGTGGCAAGCAGAGAGACAAGGATTCCCGTAAGCAATAAGATCTCAACGATAAGAAGTGTCATGCCTTTTGCATTACCTGCGGCAGATATAATCACTCCATCCATTTCGACAGATGTGGCGTCATCAGGAGAGAGGACGTTCTCTATGAGGACCATCGGCATTTCCATGGTGATATCTTCCGGCATGCCGATTTGTATGAACGGCAGTACAAGGCATGATAATGTGCCGCTAAGGAACACGGCCCTGTTAAGCCTGATGAAGGTGGTTTTCCTCATCACGAGCATGTAGAATGCGATGAATACGGAGAGATACAATGTCCCCTTTATCATGTAAAGCAGAAATCCGGTCATAGCTTATTCATTTACGGCGTTTCTCGATTTCTGCAATCAGTGCCTTCAGTTCGTCCAGATCCATCTTCTCCTCTTCCACGAACTGCGACACGACGCTTGCATAGGAGTTGTTGTAATACTGCTTCACTACATTGCCTATTGTCTGTCCGCTATACTCCTTTTCAGAAATTGCCGGAACATACAGGAATGTGTTGGCAATTGGCTTGCGTGTCAGGAATCCCTTGTCTTCCAGGAACTTTACCTGAGTTGCAACGGTGTTGTAACTTGGTTTTGGCTCCGGAATATATTTCAGGATATCTCTGATGAACATCTCTCCATGTTCCCAGAAGATCGTCATTATCTCTTCTTCTTTTACAGTAAGTTTCATATGGATGCTTGAATGTTAAATTTCTCTTTTCATGTCGGACACCGAAAGGGGCGGGACATCTTCACGATGCAAATATAGTAATAAAAAACTAAACTCCTAATAAATTTCGGAGTGCTCCTAAATTTTTTCGGACGAACCCCGGAAACCTCTGTATTTTGCTGATATGTAAGGTGTTGATTTATAGCGCATTAAGCTGAAATCGCTTGCGTCAGATGACGCAGGCGATTCAGCCTAATGCGCTGGATGATAGGCTGGTAGGTGTTCCGAGGTTCGGTGGGTCTTGTTACCGGTGGTGTTCCGGTAGGGTGTATAATGGGGCATGTAGGATTATTCCAGGACGAGGCCGTCGTAGGCCGGATGTATTCCGGCCGGAAGTTCGGCCGCCAGTTCGTTGTATGTCGGCAACTGGTGGGACAGATGAGTGAGCCATGAATGCTTCGCACCGACCTTCTGCGCTACCTCTACAGCCTCTTCAAGGGAGTAATGGGAAATATGCTTCCCGTATTTCACGCAGTTGATTATGAAATGGTCCAGTCCCTTGAGTTTCTCGAATTCCTCCTCCGGGATATGGTTCATGTCGGTGCAGTATGCGATGTTACCGAAACGGAAGCCCAGGACAGGCAGCTTGTAATGCATACCTCTGATCGGGATGATCTCAACCGATTTAACTGGTTCGTCATGTCCGGCCATCGAACGGATGTATCCCTTACCATGCTCCCATGTCAGGACCTCATAAGGCCCTCCTGCATGGATGGTGAACGGTTCGGAGTCGATGTTATGTACATGCCATTCAGGCGCTCCGGGATATTTCTTCTCTGCGAATGCGTATCCGTATTCCATCCTCAAGGAATCTTCCACATATTTCTCGCAGTAGATTTCAGAGGCCTTCTTTTCAAGGTAGTTGAATGCACGGATATCATCCAGACCTCCGGTATGGTCCTTGTGGTTATGGGTAAGTAGGATTGCATCTACATGAGATACGCCTGCACGAAGCATCTGCTGCCTGAAATCAGGACCTGCGTCCACAAGGATTCGCAGCCCTTCATAATCCACCAGCACGCTTGCGCGCAGCCTATTGTCACGCGGATCCCTGCTGCGGCACACGTCGCAGCCGCAACCTATCATCGGCACCCCCTGCGAAGTACCCGTCCCCAGAAATGTCAGTCTCGCCTTCTTCATAATAATAGATTTCAGATAGCTGTGACATTTTTTTGATAAATAATGACACAGCTCCATGACTTTTAGTTATAAATCACGTATTTCCGATACACCTGTTGCACTTTTACTATGAAAATTGTCACAGCTGTCAAATCACAATATCTACTATATCATTGATGAGTCCCGGATCATACGGACGTGATACCCTGATATAATTCCCGGTATACCCCTCCATCATACCCTTCCTGTCGGTACTCTCAAACAGGACCTTTTCAGCCACTCCCTTGTTCGCCTCTACAAACTCTCTGTGCAGCTGCTCACACAGAGCCTCCAGCATCTCGACTCTCCTGGTCTTCACACAGTCCTGTACCTGATCCTTTCTGGAGGCAGCCGGCGTTCCTGCGCGGCGTGAGTATGGGAAGATATGGATGAAGGCAGGGCGCACGACATCACGGAGAAACTCATAAGTCTCCATGAAAAGTTCGTCGGTCTCCCCAGGGAATCCTACAATGACATCGATGCCGAAGAACACCTTGGGGCCGCCAGGCTTCTCGGTCTTCTCCCTGATATACTGAATCTTTCGTGCGAATGCGGCAGTGTCATAGCGACGTCCCATCTCGCGGAGGATAGTGTCACAGCCCGACTGAAGCGGAATATGATAGTGGGGGAGGAACTTCGTGCCTGAAGTTATCCAGTCGATCATCTCCTCGGTAAGAAGATTCGGCTCTATTGACGAGATCCTGTATCTCTCTATGCCTTCCACATCATTCAATTGCTTTATAAGCTCAAAGAATGTCTCTCCTGTGGATTTTCCGAAATCCCCGGTATTAACTCCTGTCAGCACAATCTCCTTGATCCCTTCCGCCGCGATTGCCTCCGCCTGCGGAATGATCTCTGCGATCGGAATGTTGCGGCTCTCGCCACGGGCATATGGAACCGTGCAGTAATGGCACTTGTAGTCGCATCCGTCCTGAACCTTGAGAAACGAACGTGTCCTTTCGCCGCTTGAATATGCAGGGAAAAAGGTCTGCGCATCAGTCGCGCAGTATTCCTCGCCGCGAGTCATAGCCAGAATCGTCGGCACGATTCTGCTCTTTTCGGTTGCTCCGAAGACGCATGTCACGCCTTCGATCGCCTCTATCTCCGCCTTCTTCAGCTGCGCATAGCATCCTGTCACGAAAATCAGGGCGTCAGGGTTCTGCCTGTGAAGTTTCCTGATGATGTTTCGGCTCTTCTTATCGGAATGTTCCGTGACAGTACAGGTGTTCACGAGAAATACATCGGCCCCCTTGCTCCATGGCACGGCTTCGAAACCCTCCTTCAGAAGCGCTCTTTCATATGTCGAAGTCTCGGCGTAATTAAGTTTGCAGCCCAGCGTAATGAATCCTATCCTCATTGATCTGATCACTTATGATGATACAATGTAACTCTCGACCACTGCGCCACACCATCCACCGGCGGCTTCTTCTTTGAAACACGGATCGAGAACGAGATGAACTGCGGATAACGGACCTCAATGGCCTTTACGATGCGGCCAGCAACATTCTCCAGCAGTTCAGACGGAATGGACATCTCCTCCGCCACGATATCATAGATCTCCCCGTAATTCACGGTATCATTGAGATTGTCCGTCTCTGCAGCCTCGTAAAGATCGATCTCTCCGCGGAAATCCACAGTGAATGAGTTGCCGCGTACCTTCTCATGCTCAAGACAGCCGTGGTATGCCTTGAACTCCATTCCTTCAAGCTCTATTAATCCAATTCTTTCCATTATGCCAAAATTAAGAAAACACATGGCCTCTTGCCGATTACAAGGCCCTCCTTTTTCCACTCCGATACCTTCCTAGTTCTGATATACGCGTCCGGCATCGTTATGTTTGCCGCAACGCATACTCTGGTAGAAGCTCCGCACACCGAAAGTATATCGGCGAAAAGCGAGTCGTTCCTGTAAGGCGTCTCTATAAGGATCTGCGTCTGCTTCAACTGTGCGGAAACCTTTTCAAGAGTCTTCAGCCTGCTGCGTCTCTCATCCGTCTTCGCCGAAATGTAGCCGCAGAATGCGAACGACTGGCCGTTCAGTCCTGAAGCCATCAGCGCAAGCATGAGTGATGAAGGACCGACTGCCGGAATCACCTCGATGCCGTGGCTATGCGCAAGAGCCACCAGCTGCGCCCCCGGATCTGCAACTGCAGGAAGCCCGGCCTCTGAAATCAGGACGACATCATTACCGCCGTCGAACAGGCTAAGGTATCCCTCGATGACTGCCGGTTCAGTATGCTCGTTGAGTTCAAAGAACTGAAGTTCGCCGATATGACCTTTCAGTCCTGCCTTTGAAAGGTATCTTCTTGCCGTGCGTACTTCCTCTACAACAAATATCCTGAATCCTTTGAGAGACTCAAGGACAGGAGCAGGAATGACCTCCGCCGGGTCGTTGTCTCCGAGAGGGGATGGTATAAGGTATAGTCTTCCTTTATTATTTTCCATCAGTCTTATATTACTTTTTGTTTTTCTTCTCCGGTGCTTCAATCCGGATGACCACCTTTTCGCCCTGAATCATTGCTTGCTCCTCCTGCATCTTTGCCTCCTGTCTCTTGGACTTGCGGGTGAATATGCTCTTAAGGAATCTTCCGAATGAGTTGAACTCGGTCTGATACATGAGGCCGACACCGTTTCTCTGTGAGTTGTCCAGATAGTTCGAGAACTGGTCAGCAGAATGAGAGAACAGGTTAAGGCGGAATGCACCTGATCTGTTGAGCTTTATCTCGATATCAAGGTCACCGACCACTTCGTTCTGCGAACCGGATGTCGAATACTGCTTGTTTCCGATGTTACCGTTCACTACGACCCTGTTGTTGAACAACTGGGTGGAAACCGCAACGTCGAACAGGTCGTTTCCTGTTTCATTCGGCTGGTAGTTGAGGCCTAGGTCAACAGGAATGTCCAGCTTGTGGAAAATGTTGTTAAGCTGGTTCGCCAGCGCCTCTGTCACGTTCGAATAGAACAAGGTCGTATTGTTGACGATACCTGACTGCTCGTCAGGAAGGAAACTGTTAGAAAGGATCAGCGAGAGGAACTGCTTCTGTATCTTGTCCTCGGTGCTTAATGCGCTTTCGACTCTGGACTTTATCATTGGATTAAGGTCAGGCACATCAATCGAGAATCCAAGCTCAGGATTGCTCAATTTGCCTGTTATGCTGATTCCGCAGTCGACGTTTCTCTTGTTGGATACTGACGCTTCATCTGAAAGCAAGGTTGAAAGCGAGGCCTTCGTCCTGTAATTCGCATTGATGTCAAGCGTACTGTTCATTATGTCGCCGCTGAATCTGATCGAACTTCCGTCCTCAATCTGGAAATCCCTGCTAACAAGTCCCATTGCTACAAACCGGTAGCTGCCTCCGTTGAGGATGTAGTCACCGTTGATGTTGAACAGGTCTGTACCGACTTCCAAATCAACGATACCGTTTCCATATCCTGAAAGGACATTTCCGGTGGACTTGTCGATTTCTATGAAAGCCTGCACCTCCGGCTGGGCGTTGATTCTCAGCTTTACGGTAAAGTCGTTCTGCGCCTTTTCTTCCTCTCCGATCTTGACCATCATCGCCTCATACGGGTCTATGCGTTCCTCCTTTTCCTCTTCCTTGAAGTGAAGCAGGTTGGTGACCTTGCCTGTAGCTGCTGTGCTTAACGGTATGTGCAGTTGTCCAGCACCAGAGGTTACGGCGTCGACGCTCAGGAGGATTGAGCTCATCGGTCCGGTTATGGTCACATCTCCTGTACCGGATATGTGACCATAGAAGCCGTCATGGTTGTCTTCAGTAATGTTGATTCCCTCAATGGAGTTGATGTTTATGTGTGTGTCGAACCTCATGTCACGGAAGTGGTTCCAGTCTATGCTTCCGTTTACCGTTCCTGTGCCGGAGTAATTGTCACGAAGGATCATGTTGTCGAAATAAGCTCCTGTCTCGTCGATATGGAACGGACCTTCTATGTGATAAGGCACATTTGTATATGCGACTTTCAGCACTCCGTCATCAAGACGGGTCTCTTTGCTGGAGATTTCCATGTTCGAAAGCGGACCGCTGGCATCTATCCTTCCGGAGATGTATCCGTCCATCCTGCTGAATACATCAGTCAGGACCGGCTGGGCGTAACCTATGCTGAATCTGTCCAGATCAGCACTAAGGTCGATGGTATTGTCATCAGGCCGGTATGTTCCGTATGCATTGATGTTGTTCCTGCCGTCCAGCTCGTTATTTATCATTATACCGAAACTGCTGTCATCGTCGTTCCATCTGCTTCCGATGTTCAGGGTCCCGACCGGAACTTCCGCGAAATATGTGGAATCACATATCATGTCGATAAGGAGGCCCTTCTGCTTTAATGGAGACGTCAGCTGTACGGATCCTGTTGCTGCACCTCTGATGCCCAGATCCTGTCTGATTATTCCGTTCAGGATTGAAATGTCGAATCTTTCCAGGTTGAGGTTAAGAGTGTCGGAGTTTTCAACAGAAGCCTTTCCTGATATGCTGATGCGTTCGTCGCCGGATACGACGGCAAATTGCCTGACATCGACTTCTTCTCCTTTAAGGAATATTTCCGATGGCTGGAAGTTCCATTCCTTGGAATTGAGGTATACTGAAGACGGAAGGAATTCGACATTGACTCCGAGTCCGTCCTGGTCTCTGGCAAATGCACCATGCAATATGATCTCTCCTGTGTTTGCAAGGTCGTTGTCGTTCCGGTAATCGAACTTCACTCCAACATGGTTGTCCTGACCATGAAGGCCGAGGTGACTGTCTTTCAATGTAAGAGCAGCGATCTTCATTTCCGAACAGTTCACGACACCGTCCAGTGCATCGTCATCATTGCCTATATCCGCTTTGATGTCTTTCAGATAATTCGTC
The DNA here is from genome assembly GCA_045586745.1 of Candidatus Cryptobacteroides sp. Taxonomy (GTDB): domain Bacteria; phylum Bacteroidota; class Bacteroidia; order Bacteroidales; family UBA932; genus Cryptobacteroides. Next base: position 13,681 of record JAZNAW010000089.1, on the reverse strand, counting down.
CTGAAAGCAAGCCTGTCCGAACTCAGTGTGGCTGAGAGACCTCCATCACTGTTTACGGACGCCTTGAATTCCGTACCTTCGTCAATGTATAGTCCCGGCATCACGAAGCTTAGCAGGTCCATCGAGTTCAGGAACCTGAAGTCGAGTTCATAGGCATTTCCGTTCCATACATAAGTGGAGTCGGTGAAAAGGGCCGGAATCTCCTTTTTCAAGGTGATGTCCTTAAGGTCCTTGATGAATTCGGTTACCGGTGCACTTCCTGAATATATACCGTTTGCGAACCTTGAGTCGAGACGGATGGTATAGGTACTGTCATTGTTGTAGGAATTAAGGCTGATGTTTCCTACATCGTGCTTGCCCATGCTGTTCTGAAGAATGATGTCTCCAATGTCGATCTTACCTCGCATGTCACCGGCATTGGTTCGCGTGAAGTCCGCACTTGCCCTGAGGTTTATCCTGGATGTTCCTCTCTTGTCGATGTTTATGGCGTTAAGGTCTGCATGGCCGATATTGGTGAAGAACTTATATCTGGCGTTCTGAGTCTTGGATGATAGCGCGAATGCTCCCTGGAGAAGGAAGTTGAGGTTAGGGTCATGACATGCGATGCTGCCGTCAAAACCGTTGGACGATACGTTACCTACTGCAGTGATGTCGCTGTAATCGTATCCGTTGGCATAAAGCCTGTCAATCTTCAGTGTGTCTATCCTTATGTCTGTAGGGATGTCGTCAGTTCCTATCCTTGCATTCAGAGTAGTTCTTAATGTGGCAGGACCAAGGAGATCGGAACCTATTATCTCCCCGATGTCGAGATCTTCCGTATGCAAAGTGCCGGATATTCCGACAGGCTTGTCTGCGCTGACAATGTTTGACAGCCTGACAGCTGCATCCGCGCCTCCGATTGAGGATGTTATCTTCGCATCTATGTCAAGCTCGTTCATCATTCCGGCTCCTTTTGCAGCAAGGGCGAACTCGGAACCTTCTGCAAATCTGCCGAGATCCAGAGTACCTTTACCTGTCATCCATTCGGATATGAACTTGCTGAGCCCCTTTGTGGTAAGCCTGAAATCATCTAGTCTGGCGTCAAGATATGTGTTCTCAATATCCGGCAGACCCCTCATCAGACCTGATGCCTTGCCTTTGAATCCTCCGGCATCGGAATTTATCCTTATGTCGGAAAATGTGAAGTTGTCTATGTATCCGGACATGTTGCCGGAAATCTTTATCTTCAGTTCGTTGCCTTTCAGTTCAGGTGCGAAATATGATAATGTCCTGAAATCAAGGGAACTTTCCGCAATGTTTCCGTCCAGCTTGACAAGCGGGATAAAGTCATTGAATGCATGGATGTTGTCATAACTCATCATGAACAGCGGAAGATGTACATCGGACCATGGGTCGTCAATGTGAAGGTCTTCCACTATTGTCTTTCCTCTTCCTACCTTCGCTGTGCCGCTCAGGTTGTCTATCGAATATCCGCTTTTTTCCCTGAAACTCAACTCGGGAAGTTCGCCCGACATTATGCCTCCCTTGAATTTGAGTTTCTTTGCTGTGAGGTTGATTCCGCTTATATCCAGATCATTCCAGTCGATACCTCCCTCATCGTATTCAGGTCTGTCGAATTCGTAATTCTTCATGACGAAGCCCATGTTCCTGATTTCCACCTTGCGGATATGGAATATCTCCTTTTCACTCTTTTTAGGCTCTTCTGTCTGCTTGATACGGAATATGCGTGACAGGTTGTCGGTGGTGATGTCGCCATCTCCTTCATCCGGCTTGTTTTCAATCACAAGATTCATCCGGGCGTTTTCTATGAATGCATTGTCCAGATGTATGCCTTCATGCTTGACAAGTCCGTCCAGAGAAAATTTAGCGATTATGTATTCTGCCCTGAAGAATGTATCCACCTTTATGCTGGCAGGGTCGACGGTATCTGCATACGGATGTCTGTCAATGATACTGACATTCTTCAGAACCAGAGTGGTGAAGGGCTTCAGATGTATCTTCTCGAAGTAGATGTCTCCGTCCAGTCTTTCCGAAAGCACTCTGACTACCTTGTCAGCAACATATGTCTGCACCTGCGGAATCTGTATTACCAGTGCCGATGCAAACAGGAAACATGACGTTGCCACAACGATACGCCAGAATATTTTGATTGCCCTTTTGATGACCTTCGTGCTTTTTGATGTCCAACTTGCAAAAATAGTAAAAATATCGGAGAAAATCCGTATTTTTGCCGTCGGTAATAAAAGCATAAAATATGCCTTTCATCATCCGTTAACACGATTGTCATGTCAGAAATAATACTTGGAATAGAGTCGTCATGTGACGATACGTCAGCAGCCGTAATCAAGGACGGATACCTTCTGTCCAATGTCCTTGCCAGCCAGGATGTTCACAAGGCATATGGTGGTGTCATTCCTGAACTGGCTTCGCGTGCCCATCAGGTAAACATCGTCCCTGTCGTAAGCGAGGCCATAACACGTGCCGGAATCAAAGCCGAGGAAATAACTGCAATCGCATTTACAAGAGGCCCCGGACTTCTGGGGTCGTTGCTTGTCGGTACTTCTTTCGCAAAGGGACTTGCCATGTCCCTTGACAAGCCTCTTGTGGAAGTAAATCACCTTCAGGGTCATATCCTCGCCAACTTCATAAAGCAGCACGGGCAGGAAAACCGTCAGCCGGAGTTCCCTTATCTGTGTCTTCTGGTTTCCGGTGGAAACTCCCAGATAGTGAGGGTGAACAGTCCTCTTGAATATGAGATCCTGGGACAGACGATAGATGATGCTGTGGGTGAAGCTTTTGACAAATGCTCCAAGATGATGGGGCTCGGCTATCCTGGAGGACCGATAGTCGACAGGCTTGCAAAGGAAGGCGACCCATTGAAATATAAGTTCTCTAAACCTCATATTCCGGGTCTGGACTACAGTTTCAGCGGCATCAAGACTTCGCTTCTTTATTTTGTCCGCGACCAGATGGCCATCGATCCGGAGTTCATGGAAAAGAACAAGGCCGACATCTGCGCAAGTTTCCAGAAGGCTCTGATTGACATTCTGATGGACAAGCTCATAAAGGCGGCAAAGCAGACCGGAATAAGGCAGATCACAATAGGCGGCGGTGTGTCTGCAAACAGCGGCCTGCGTGCCAGAATCGAGGAAGAAGGACTAAAGAGAGGCTGGACCACATTCCTTCCGGAATTCAAGTTCACGACTGACAATGCCGCAATGATCGCAATCGCCGGCTGGTTCCATTACCGGAACGGAGAACGCTCGTCTCTTGATGTTGCACCCGTAAGCCGTCTTGCTGAATTTTAAAGAATCCGACAATGAAAGAGATAGAATTAACCTGCAGACTGGGCAAGGAACTCCCGGAGGAAGAGATACAGGCAGCTGCGATAAAGGCTTTGGGCATGTCCCCGAAGGCAAAGTCACAGGTGAAATACCGTATAATGCGCCGTTCGATAGATGCCCGCAACGATATTCTTTACAGATATCGTCTGGAAGTCTATAAGCCGGATGAGGTGATGCCGGAATATGTCCTTGATGAGTATAAGGATGTATCGGAAGCGGAGCCTGTGATCATAATCGGCGCCGGTCCGGCAGGCATGTTCGCTGCCCTGAGGCTCCTGATGCGCGGCTTCAAGCCTGTCATTCTCGAAAGGGGCAAGGATGTCCACGCACGCAAGTTCGACATGGCGAAGCTCTCGAAGGATGGGGTTGTCAATCCTGACTCCAACTACTGCTTCGGAGAAGGCGGTGCAGGTACATTCTCTGACGGAAAACTCTACACGCGTTCGTCCAAGAGAGGCGATATCCGCGAAGTCCTTCATCAGCTGGTCCGTTTCGGCGCGGATCCTTCAATTCTGATTGACGCTCATCCGCATATCGGAAGCGACAGGCTTCCTGTCGTTGTGGAGAATATACGCAAATGCATCATCGGACATGGCGGAGAATATCATTTCGACTCGCGTGTGACCGATATCGTGAAGAAAGGTGACGGCTCATTCGATGTCATAGTCGGCAGCGTCATCGACGGTTCGGCCGGCACTGTATACACATCCCGTAAGGTCATCCTTGCTACGGGACACTCTGCCCGTGACATCTACGAGATGTTCGACCGCAAGGGCTGGGAGATCCAGGCAAAGGGCTTTGCGCTCGGAGTGCGTGTTGAGCATCCGCAGTCGCTTGTCAACAAGATACAGTATCACGGAAAGTATCAGCCATACATGCCTACAGCGGAATATTCTTTCGTGACTCAGATAGAGGGCAGAGGAGTATTCTCGTTCTGCATGTGCCCTGGCGGTATACTTGTGCCTGCGGCAACAGCTGAGGGCGAACTGGTACTTAACGGAATGTCCAACTCCGCCCGTAACTCGAAATGGGCGAATTCAGGTGTGGTAGTCCAGATCGAGCCGGAGGATTTTCCTGAATACGCACAGCATGGTCCTTTGGCTCTGCTTCAGTTCCAGAAGGATGTGGAAAGAAAGATGTTCGAGTATACAGGCTCCCTTAAGGCTCCGGCGCAGAGGATGATGGACTTCTGCAGACGAATCCCTTCTACAGGACTTCCGCAGACTTCATATCATCCCGGTGCGGCGAACGCTCCGCTTCACGAGCTTCTTCCTGAACATGTTTCCCTTCGTCTGAAATATGCGTTCCCACAGATCGGCAACAAGAAGATGCACGGCTATTATACCAACGATGCGCTTCTTCTCGGAGTCGAGTCCCGTACATCATCGCCTGTCCGTATCCCACGCGATCCGGAGACATTGGAGCATACACAGGTAGCAGGTCTTTACCCATGCGGTGAGGGTGCAGGCTATGCAGGAGGAATCGTTTCCTCCGCTCTTGACGGCATCAACTGTGCTGCAAAGATCTAGGTTATATTGTAAAATCACAGGTATAATGAAAAGAATCCTTATTATTGCTGTTGCTTTCCTGTATGCGGTGCTGATGTCAGCTCAGGACAGGACTCTTCGTGTAGATTATATATTTTCCGGAACAGATAAATCACAGGAGATATCTCTTGACGAGATGTCCTGCTTTGACGGATGGGCTGGCCGTAAGGTAAATCTTGATGAGGCTCCGCTAAAGGGTAACGGACAGATAAGCCTGACCGACCTGAAGACGGGAAAGGTAATTTATCGCCAGAGTTTCTCCACACTGTTCCAGGAGTGGCAGACAACCGAAGAGGCCACACGTGTACGTAAATCATTTGAGAACGTGTTCCTACTTCCTATGCCGGATGAACCTGCAGCCGTAAGGGTTGAACTGTATGATTTCCGAGGGGGTGTATCGGCATCTTTGTCCCATGTAGTCGATCCGTCTGATATCCTTATACGCCGCATTGACCCTCAGCCGGTTCCTCACAGGTATCTTCTCAAGAGCGGAAGCGTGGACACTTGCATAGATGTGGCTATAGTTGCTGAAGGATATACAGCCGAAGATGCTGATGAATTCTATGCTGATGCGCAGACTGCTATGGAGGCCATCCTTGCCCATAAGCCTTTCGATGAGTATAAGGACCGCTTCAATTTTGTTGCTGTGGCGCTCCCTTCGGAGGACAGCGGCATCAGCGTGCCCGGAGAAGGAGTCTGGAAGAAGACAGCCCTCGGATCCCACTTCAATACCTTCTACATGGACAGGTATCTCACTACGCTACGCCTCCGTCAGATGCATGACAGACTCTGCGGAGTGCCATACGAACATATCGTGATCCTCGCTAATACAGATACATATGGAGGTGGAGGAATCTTCAATTCATATACTCTTACAACAGCAGGCCACTCTGCATTCCAGCCTGTCGTGGTACATGAATTCGGACATAGCTTCGCAGGTCTTGCGGATGAATATTACTATGATGACCAGTTTGTGGAGTATTACTATCCTGACTGCGAGCCATGGGAGCAGAACATCACGACTCTTTATGACTTCGGAGAGAAATGGAATGACATGCTTCCGAAAGTCATAGGTATCCCTACTGCTCCTGTGGAGGGAAACATCTGGGAGAGATTTGGCAATGGTGTGTCAATGGAATCGATGATAGGGGTGTATGAAGGTGCCGGATATCAGTCGAAGGGTGTGTACCGTCCGTTCCCGGACTGCCGTATGAAGACGAATGCAGCTGAATCGTTTTGCCCTGTATGTCAGAGGGCCATCGCACGCATCATAGAATTCTACACCGAAGAAAAATAAAAAAGGGAAAGCTTGATACATCGCACCGCTACGACCTCCTACCCTTGCTGCGGTCAAGCCCTGGGGGAATTCAGAGGGAGCTGGTCGTGTATGACTTTCCCGATGCAAAGGTAGTCAAATTTTGCAATTCAGCAAAAATAACTTCCTGTTTGTCGTCTTAAATGCTGTCAAAAATAAAAGGAAGCAGGTCATCAACCTTGTCGAATACCCAGACCTTGTCTGCTCCAGTAAGGATTATCTTCATCGGACATCCGCTTCTGGTCTGATATTGGGCCATGACCTGACGGCAGGCTCCGCATGGTGTGACAGGATTTCCGCACAGTTTTCCGTTCTGACCGGCAGCTATGGCTATTGCAGAGATCTTCTTCTCAGGTCTGCTTGAACTTGCATAGAAAAGTGCTGTCCTTTCAGCGCATAATCCTGACGGATATGCTGCGTTCTCCTGATTGGACCCTTTGATGATCTCTCCGTCTTCAAACATCACGGCCGCACCTACATTGAAGTCGGAATAAGGAGCATATGAACTGCCGGTCGCTTCTATTGCTGCCAGTGCTAGTCTGTTGTCTTCAGCATCGAGATCTGAAACAGATAAATACTCCTTATATGCTATTTTTATCTCTTTGTTTGTCATAACAGATCAATTGAATTATCTTTGCAAACCTCACAAATATAATGCTTTTTGTCAAATAAGACCCAATATATGACGGAAAATCAGAAGATTAAGGTTTGTATCGGCCTTTCTGGCGGCGTTGATTCAAGTGTTGCCGCCCTATTGCTGAAGCAGCAGGGGTATGATGTGTTTGCCTTGTTCATGCAGAACTGGCATGACGCATCCACTACTCTCCACGGCGACTGCGAATGGGAAGAGGACCGTTTTGTCGCGGAAATGGTGGCAAGGAAGATAGGTGTTCCGTTCTATTTTGTCGATTTGAGCAAGGAGTACAGGCAGAGGGTGGTGGACTATATGTTCGAAGAATATGAGAAGGGACGCACTCCAAATCCTGATGTCCTCTGCAACAGAGAGATAAAGTTCGATGCGTTTCTCAAGTGCGCCGAAAAACTGGGGGCGGACTTTGTCGCAACAGGTCATTACTGCCGGAAGGAGACAGTAGTCACGGAAGACGGCAATACGGTACATAGGATTCTTGCAGGTTCGGACCCGAACAAGGACCAAAGCTATTTCCTCTGTCAGCTTACGCAGGAACAGCTGTCAAAGGCCATGTTCCCTATAGGTGACATCATCAAGCCTGAGGTGCGACGTCTGGCACATGAGGCCGATCTCCCGTCAGCGGACAAGAAGGACTCGCAGGGAATATGCTTTGTCGGCAAGGTGGATCTTCCGACCTTCCTTCAGCAGAAGCTCAAGCCATGCGAGGGGGATATCGTCGAGGTCTACGATGCTTACTATGCAGATAACGAGCAGTATCGTTTCTTGAAGGATACCTTGTCGTCCATTACTTCTGACGGAGCCCAGCTCAAGATGATAACTGATTATGTTTCAGAGGATAAGGCGGCTCCTGCAGCAGCATCGGACTGTCCGTTTGACCTTGAACGGGTTGCAGCCCTGTCAGACGAAACTATGCTGAGACTTTCCGAGCCGGTAAGATATGACATCAGGTTCGAGACAGAGACATACAGAAGCGGAAGGAAGCATATCAAGAAGACCCGTTACAAGGAGAATCCTTTAGGAAAGATCATCGGAAAGCATGATGGAGCCCAGTTCTATACAATCGGTCAGCGCAAGGGACTCAACATCGGCGGACATAAGGATTCCGTCTTTGTCATCGAAACAGATATCGAGAAGAATCTGATATACGTAGGCGAAGGCCATACCCATAAGGGACTCTCGCGCAGTTGTCTCCGTATCGGTCCTGAAGAGATCCATTGGATCCGTCCTGACCTTGCCATGGTTTCCGGCGAGATGCGCCGCTACCGTGTCCGCATCCGCTACCGTCAGCCGCTTCAGGATGCAACCCTGATAATGCGTGACAACGGCCTCTATATCCTTTTCGACACCCCTCAACGCGGCATTACCCCGGGGCAGTTCGCCGTCTGGTATGATGGTGATGAAATGCTCGGCTCAGGTGTCATTTAGCGGCAGAAATTCCGGCGAGATAGCCGGTTGAGAATGCTGTCTGGAGATTGTATCCTCCTGTGTCTGCGTCGAGGTCGAGGACTTCGCCTGCGAAGTACAGCCCCGGTGTCAGTTTTGATTCCAGTGTCTTTGCAGTCACTTCCTCAAGGCTTACTCCTCCGGCAGTAATCACGCATCTCTCATATCCTACATAGCCGGAGATGTCCATCTTCCATCCCTTGAGCGTCTTTGCAAGTGTCTTGTGATCGACATTAGGGTTAAGGCGTGTGAATGCCGGTATCAGTGACATAGGAAGAACCTTTGACAACAGAATCTTGAATCTGTCCTTGTAGAGCTTGTTGATGTTTCTTTTATCTTTGGATATCTCGTCCCATAGTCTTGCTATACGGCTGTAGAGCTCTTCATACTCCACGGCAGGCTTCAGGTCGAGTGTTATGTTGACTTTTGACCCGTTGATGATGGCATTGACGCATCTTCGGCTGATCTTGAATCCGATAGGTCCTTCCAGACCACCGTCTGTAAAGTCCAGGTCACCGAACTCTTCCTGGATATCATTGCCGTCCACAGTAAGCAGGAGTCCGACATTTTTCAACTGATTCCCACATAGAGCCTTGCCGGTCTCCGAAAGTGGTTCGCTTCTGTCGATATGTCCTTTTATAGCAACATCTTTATATCCCTTAGGAACGATTGCTGTCAGTGAGGGGAAGAGCGGACGGATGGAATGTTTCATTTCCTGTGCCCATCGGTATCCGTCTCCGGTCGATCCTGTCTTAGGGTAGGAGAGACCTCCCGTACAGATTATCAGTTTACGGCAGGTATATGTATCTCCGTCGGTGCATGTGATCCTGAAACTTTCTTCATTTTCCTTGCGAAGTACTTCCGCTACCTCTTTTCCACACAGCAGTTCCGCTCCGGCCTGGCATGCCGCCTTGACAAGCGTGTCGACAACTTCTGATGCAAGATGAGACGCCGGGAAGGCTCTGTCACCTCTCTCGACAACGGTTTCAAGACCGTGGAGTTCGAGATATTCCATCATCTTCTCTGATGTGAGGTTATAGAACGACGGTTTGAGGAAATTGGGGTTCGGGTGTATATGTCCGGAGAATTCGTTCCATTGCTTGAGGTTGGTGAAGTTGCACCTTCCCTTGCCTGTGATCATTATCTTCCTGCCCGGACGCGGCATCTTTTCAAGAATGAGGACCCTGCCCTGAATGCCCTGTGATGCGAATGTCTGTGCCGCACCGGCACCGGCCATAAGTCCAGCCGCCCCACCACCTATTATGATTATGTCTGCTGAATTGTTTTCCATGATTCTGCAAATTTATCTAAAAATTCTCTATATTTGCAGTCCCTTTGCGAAAAGGAGTTTCGTTGCCACTTTAGCTTAGTCGGTAGAGCATCGCATTCGTAACGCGAAGGTCGTGGGTTCGAATCCCATAGGTGGCTCATTAAAAAGCCCGTTCACATTGTCGTGAACGGGCTTTTCTGTTACTTGCCGAGGAGAATGCTGTTGATTTCCTTCTTCAATGTCTCTTTGTCTCTCAGACCTATAAGCATTTGTGGCGTTCCGTCCTTCGGTATGAACATGATAGCCGGAATTGAACTTATCCTGAATGCCTGAGCAAGGTCCTTGCATTTGTCAACATCGACCTTATAGATATTGACCTTACCCTTGTACTCTACAGCAAGCTCTTCGAGGATTGGGGCCAGCTTCCGGCATGGACCGCACCAGGTAGCGGTAAAGTCCACGATTGCGGGCTTGTCTCCCTGATAGGAAGCGTCCTTGTCTGTGATGTCACAGATTGTTGTCTTGAACGTTTCCGATGTGAGTTCGACTACAGCCTTGTCTTTTCCGGATTCCTTCTTCCTGCTCTGTGCATCAATGCTGATGCTTGCGCAAAGGCATATAGATGCAGCGGCAATCATTGCCGCGATTGTCCTTAATGTCTTCATATCAGAATATTACTTTAAAACCGTAGATCTCATTTTCACAAAATGTGCCTTTGATGTGCGCTTCTCCGTCTTTTCTTGCCGTCAGCGGCTTCATGCCGTCAAGCTCGACCGCTACGAAATCTCCGATCCGTACCGATGTCAGTCTCGTGGCTCTGCATAGAGCCTCCTCGACTGCCGCCTTGTCAGGACGCATTGTGAAAATCGCTTCTCCTCCTTTTTCCACATGAAACACATTGTCTTCTCCTTCCATCACGACTGCATCATATAAAGGGGAGGGGAGAATGGAGGTATGGTCGGCGCACGAAGTGAATGCGACTGCATCATCGCCAGTATACATCAGCATGCCGAAATTGAACGCGTCATAATAGCGTGACGCGAATTTCGGACTGATGCACTTTCCGGCCTTGCTGATCCTGGCGAAAATGACAGGCGTCCAATACAGTATGTCCACACCATCGGGAACATAGAAATCCCTGTTTTCCCGTTCCCAAGTCGTATCAGGCCTGCAGTAGCAACGGTTGCTTCCCTGTGGCTTTACTATTATGTTCATGTCTTAGTCCTTATCCTGTGCAAACAAGTCTCCCAGACTCTCGAAAGGAGTGTAGCCTTTTGTCCTTGGGATGCTTGCCGATGGTTTCCGTTCCTGGACTGCAGCCTTCTTTTCAGCCTCGAACTGTGCTTTAAGAAGCGCAAACTGACGTTTTGTATCGAGGGTGAAGTCACCGTTGTCTATCCATGCGAAATATGACGGTTCGCTGAAATAAACCTCTCTTGCTGTCTTTCCTTTGTGTTTGCCGAAACTTACGGTAGGCTCGTCCTTATCGTTCAGGACAAGTCTTCCTGCATAGTCCACAGTCCTCTGCTTTGTCGAGAATCTGGCAAGTTTCTCGACATTGTTCTCGATGCGTGGGTCTCCTGCATATCTGTCCAGCTGTCCCTTCAGCACCTCATATGTGGCAAGGGTGTCAGCCTCGGCTGCGTGTGCGTTCTCGAGGTCACGTCCGCAGTAGAACAGGTATGCAGCCTTCAGGGTACGTGGCTCCATGGCGTGGAAGATGTTCTGTACGTCCACCATCTTCATCGAGTGGAGGTCGACAGGGAGTTCGCGTCCCTTCCATCTGCGTACACGTTCGATCTCCTCTGCAAGCATCGGAAGGTCGAACTTTGCAGAATTGAATCCTGCGAGGTCGCTGCCTGAAAGCCATTCCACAACTTCATCTGCGATCTCGCTGAATGTAGGACAATCCTTCAGGTCTTCTGCAGATATTCCGTGCACAGCCTGTGCTGACGGATTGATCGCCCTCTGGCAGTTGTACTCGTAATCCCACGGCTTGACGCGCCAGGTCTTTACCCTTTGTTCTCCGCCCGGCAATATCTTGACAAAGCAGAGCTCAATGATCGAGTCTGACGCGATATTGAGCCCTGTGCTTTCTATATCAAAAAACAATAATGGTCTTTCCAGATTCAGTTCCATGATTAAATCAGTAAGTCCCCTCCAGGGGAGGGGATTAAGGGGTGGTATGGAAAATTTGATTTCGTAAAGCCGGTACGGTTTAAGAAATCATGATAGGCATGATGATTCCGCAGATCTTGTCGCTTTCATCTTCATCTTCAGCAGGAACTATCAGCGCAGCCCTCTTGCTGTCAAGGAACTTCATCACGACTTCACCGCAGTTCATGTTCGAGAGGATCTCGATGATGAAAGGAGACTTGAATCCGATTGTGAGGTCGTCTCCGTCGTACTGGCACTGCATTGTCTCATGTGCGGCGATAGAGAATCCGAGGTCCTGTGCAGATACCATGAGTGAACCGATCCTGAGGTCGAACTTGATGTGGTTCGAAGCCTTGTTCGAACATACGGACACGCGGCGTACCGTGTTGAGCAGCTGTACGCGGTTGATGCGGAGGATGTTCGAGTTGTTCTGCGGGATCACATCGCGGTACTTAGGATATTTTCCTACAACAAGTCTGCAGATTACCATTGTGTTGCCGAACTTGAATGTGGCGTTCTTTGAATCGAATGCTATTTCCACGTTCTCGGCATCCTTGCCGATGATTGCCTTGAGGATGGCTGCCGGCTTCTTGTGAAGGATGAATGATGCCTTTTCCGATGCGTTCACATCGTTTGTCGTATAGCAGATGAGCTTGTGCGAATCCGATGCCACGAGAGTTGTGGATGCCGTGTCGATGTCGAAGAGGATACCGTTCATGGCCGGACGGATCTCGTCGTCCGCTGTCGCATAGATTGTGCTTGATATTCCGTCGACAAGGCTCTGTGCAGGGAACTGGAGCGTCACAGCTGTGTCGTCAGTGCCTGTGATTTCAGGATAGTCTTCTGCAGGGAAGTATGGAAGCGTCGACTCTCCGCTTGCCCAGCTGCATACGAACGAGCTGTCGCTTGTGGTGCTGATGGTCAGCGGCTGGTCAGGAAGCTCCTTGAGCAGGTCCATCATGTGCTTTGCAGGTACTGCGATCCTTCCTTCTTCCGAGGTGCTCTCTACCTCGACCTGAGTCTTGAGGGTGAGTTCTGAGTCAGACGCTGTTATTTCCAGTACATTGCCCTTGAGGTCGAAAAGGAAGTTTTCGAGAATCGGGAGCGGTGACTTTGCCGGAATAGCCTTGGCAACTGCCATGACGGCTTTGAGCAGTTCTGAGCTTGAAATGATTACCTTCATAATTATATGGTTTTAATATTGATTCATTATTCGTACGGACATTATACCGCAAATTAATTCAACAAATATAAGAAAATATTTCTAATGCTGCTGGCATATTTTTTGAAAAATATTGGACGATATTCAAAAACCACGCAATAAATTAAACGAATTAACAGAATATTTATGAAAAGAGGCATTTTGATTACTTTGCTTTCCGCACTTGCAGGAGGCGTGACAGCTTATGCTGTCGTCAAGAACATGACGACTGACAACTTGTCGGTCGAGGGGAATGGTGCTGGCAGGGAGATGTTCCGTACTGTAAATCTTATGCAGGATAACTGGCCGGATTTCACTTATGCGGCAGAGTCTGCCGTCGATGCTGTCGTATATGTGAAGGTTACGTCAACCCAGACGATGCAGCAGGCTCCAAGTTCAATATTCGATTATTTCTTCGGTTTTCCACAGGGTGGAGGTGCTCCACAGCAGAGAGAGAAGGTGGGAAGCGGCTCAGGTGTGATCATCCGTGAGGACGGTTACATCGTTACGAACAACCATGTCATCGACGATGCTACAAAGATCGAAGTGACATTGAATAATAATCAGACCTATCCGGCTACATTGGTGGGAACCGATCCTGCTACAGATGTGGCTCTTCTCAAGATAGACGCTACAGGTCTGCCTATCATCCCTTTCGGTGACTCGGACAAGCTTCGTCTTGGAGAATGGGTGATCGCCATCGGTTCTCCATATGATCTCCGTTCGACAATCACTGCAGGTATCGTCAGTGC
>JAZNAW010000088.1:0-3597 GCA_045586745.1 Candidatus Cryptobacteroides sp. | reverse complement strand
AGGGCTCTGGTAGCATCCGACGCCTGCACCTTGGCGATATCATCCGACTTGACTACTGTGGCTGATCCTGTAAAGGATTCCTTTGTCGCGGTACCGAAGGCTACGACGATGGTCTCCTCGATAGCTTCAGTGTCGGGAGCCAGCATCACATCGTGCTGGGTCTTGCCCGCAACAGGCACTTCCACGGTGACATATCCGATTGAAGAGAAGATGAGGACTCCGTCAGACGGAACATCGATGGAATAGTATCCGTCCAGGTCCGTACTTGCTCCTGTCATCGTTCCCTTTACCTGAAGGGACGCGAAAGGCACTCCTTCACCTGTGGAAGCATCTTTGACAACACCTTTGACCGTCAGATTCTGACCGAAGGCCAGAGACGACACAAGCATTGCCATAGCCAGAAAAAACAGTTTGATTTTTTGCATCTGGTTAGACTTTTAGTTATTAAACATAAATATCGAACATTCTTTATTTCTACTGCAGGACACACCGGAAAAGGCAGTCCACGCCAATATGCAAAGATGCGGATTTATTACATCATATCCAAATTTTTATATCCGAACAGCAAGGGTAATTCTACGAAAATCACTATATTAGCGACAAAATCGACTGCTATGGCAATATTCCGCACCTCCGACAGCTCGGTGAAAACCGCTGCCATCATCTCGTCGGCCGTATTTATGGGGCTGGCCATATTATACTTCATTCCTGTCAGCATTCCGGGAAAGATCGCATTCCCTCTTGCATCGATTGCTCTGGCTTCGCTCTGGCTCTGCCCCTGGCAGATAAGCGCTGCGCTTCTTTTCTCCGCCCTCGGAGACCTGGCCGGATCGGCGGGAAGCTTCATGCTCCAGATGGGATCCTTCGCCATCGCACATATCTTCCTGATACTGTTCTTCATCAAGAGATATGGAGAGAAGGTTGAACGCGACAGGAAACTGACCGAAAAGGCCAAGGGATTCGCCATCATCATATTTCTGATGAGCGCGACGATAGCCGGATTCGCATTCTCAGAAATCGTCGCGAACGCCCCTGCAGGAATCATACGCACGGGGGCCGGCATCTACACCGTCCTGATCTGCATCATGCTCATCCTTGCCCTCCTCCAGAGAAGTTCATTATATGCATTGGGAGCACTTCTGTTCGTGTTTTCGGACTTCATCCTGGCCTGGAACATGTTCACATCCCCGATAGAAAACGCCGGACTTCTGATCATGATCCCTTACTATCTGGGACAGTGGCTCATATATATAAGATCAACCTCATTCCGAGTTGGACCCGAAATGAGGCTGATGAGATTCTGAAAGTTATTTCTAGAGTTCCCAAGCGAGGGCTGAAGCGCCGAGGATGGCTGCATCAGACTCCTTAAGCTGAGAGTAGATGATCTTTACCTTTCCTCTCCACAAAGGAAGAACATTTTCATTCATCGCATTCTCGATAGGTTCTGTGAGGAATTCCTTCGCGCGTGCAAGACCTCCGAAGAGAACGATTGCCTCAGGTGAGCTGAAAGCGATGAAGTCTGCGAAAGAGCGTCCGAGGATCTTTCCTGTGAACTCGAATATCCTGAGCGCAAGCTTGTCACCTTCCTTGGCTGCTTCGTAAACATCCTTTGAAGCGATAGAGTCAAGGCTTCTGAGGACAGAAGGCTCGTCTGAAAGTTCAAGCCACTCGCGTGCTGTACGCGCCACACCTGTCGCTGAAGCATATGTCTCGAGACATCCTGTCTTGCCGCATCCGCAGGTACGGCCGTTGTTGCGCACTGCTGCAACGTGTCCGAGCTCGCCTGCAAATCCGTCATGACCGTATACGACCTCACCGTTGATCACGATACCTGAACCGACCCCTGTACCGAGGGTGATCATGATGAAGTTCTTCATTCCTCTTGCGGCTCCGTAAGTCATTTCACCTACAGCGGCAGCATTGGCGTCATTTGTAAGAGCTACAGGAAGTCCGCCCATAGCCTTTGAAAGAAGCTTTGAGAACTCCACTCTTTCATGAGCCCACTTAAGGTTCGGAGCGTTTTCGATTGTACCTGTATAGTAGTTTCCGTTAGGCGCACCAACACCGATACCTCTTACCTTTCCTTCTGTACCAGACTCCTTGATGAGCTTGTTTACAGCCTCGGAAAGTTCTGCGATGAAAGGCTCTACCTTATCATATGTATCTGTTCTGATGACAGTCTGGGCAAGAACAGTTCCTCTTGCGTCAACCACACCGATCTTGGAGGTCTGTCCTCCGACGTCAATACCGACTACAAATGTTGAATCCATTGTGTAATTATGATTTATTAGTTATTAGTCTTCTTAACCTTCGATCCTACGAGGGCAAACCAGCAGATGTATGCAAGGGCTGCAACCGGAACCCAGTAGCTGATCATATAAGTAGTAGCGTCAGCAATCGCGTTCTGTACGAGCGGAAGGATACCGCCGCCGATCACCATTGTCATGAAGAGGCCTGAAGCCGCTGCCGACTTCTTGCCGAGACCTTCAACAGAGAGGTTGAAGATCGCTCCCCACATCACTGATGTGCAGAGACCGCAGAGAACAAGGAGAAGTGCAGTAAGAGGAACCTGTGCCATTCCGAAGCCGCTTCCTGTAAATACCGGCATAGATGCCTGTACTTTTGTAGTGAACATGGCTACAACCACGAGAGCGATTGCTGTTCCGCTGGTAACTGCAAGCTGAGTGCGGCTCGAAACCTTTCCGCTGATGAGGCTTGAAACGAAACGTCCTATAAGCATGAGGAGCCAGTATGTACCTGCCACGAAGCCTGCTGTAGTCGCTGCATTTGCAGTTCCGAGGGTATCGGTAAGATAGAAGTTCATTGTACCTGGGATACCTACCTCTACTCCTACATAAAGGAAGATTGCGATCACGCCGCATACGAGGTGGCGGTACTCGAAGAGAGACTTCACTGAGATGTCGTTCTTCTCCTGCTCAGGCTCTACGAAAGGCACGAATGTAAGGATCACGAATGTAACAGCGAACACGCCCATCGCCATGTAGAGGACAAGGTTCACGTCTGTAATGACTGTGTCCTTTGTAACCGATCCGATAAGCGCACCTACGAGCATAGGGGTAAGGGTTCCGAGGAGGGAGTTGAATGTACCACCTATCTGAACGAGCTGGTTGCCCTTGTTTCCGCCGCCTCCGAGGAGGTTAAGCATAGGGTTTACTACAGTGTTGAGGATACATACAGAGAAACCGCATACGAATGCTCCGAGGAGATATACGAAGAAGTTTGCAGGAAGTCCGGCGAGAGTGGCGCCCACTCCGACCTTTCCTGAAAGGAACTGTACGAAAACTCCGAGAAGGCCTACGCCCACACCGATGAGGGTGGTCTTCTTATAGCCCAATCTTGTAATGAGCTTTCCGGCAGGGATACCCATGAAGGCATATGCAAGGAAGTTCATCATGTTACCCATCATTCCCCAGAAGTTCGAACCCTCGATACCAGGGGCCTGCTTCCAGATGACTCCGATAGGAGCGGCAAGGTTAGTCACGAATGCGATCATTCCGAAAAGGAACATCATCGTAAAGACTGCAATCCAGTTAGTTTTGTTGTTATTCATTTCTGTTTAGATTTTATGGTTTTATC
>JAZNAW010000087.1:0-3343 GCA_045586745.1 Candidatus Cryptobacteroides sp. | reverse complement strand
TGATTCCAAACGAGAAGCGAGGGGTCGCATTGCCAATCACCACCAGATCGCCATGGTCCTCAACAGTGCCTTTCCCCGGATTTACAGCACCGTCTCCATCCACATCTTCGTACATGAGATCTCCTGCCTTCCAAAGTTCTCTGGCCTTGAAGAAACTCAGATCGACAGGATAGAGAGCAGCCTCTTCATCCGACTCAAACAGCCTGTCAGCCTTGTAGCCCCATATCTCACCGATATCCATTCCTGCATAATAACCCTTGTTCGCCTCCAGCCCCGTATGATTGTTGGATATCACACCTTCAGGATTGCTGTATGCGGTAACCTTGGCCCTATAATCGAAGACATTGAATCCCACACGGTATCTGAACCCACCCGAAAACCTGTCGGTCCAGCTTAACGAAAGTTCCCAGCCACGGTTACGCAGTGTCGCATTATTGGTCCTTGCCCTGTCCGAAGCCGCTATTCCGCTGAAAGACGGGATAGCCTCTGCCGGACCGAGCATATCCCTGGTAACGCGCTGGTACGCATCGAAGACAAGGCTCATCCTATTGCCGAAGGCCAGAACATCAAGCCCGATATCCGCATTGTCAATTTTTTCCCATGTGATGTGCGGACTTATCATGGAAGGCGCGAATGCCACAGCCCCCGTGACAGCCTCCTGCGTTGCTCCAGGAAGAAGCCACGCACCGGGAGACGAAGAACTGACATTCATCAGTCCAAGATATTCATACAGTCCCGCACCGCTCTGATTTCCAAGGCGTCCATACGAAAGACGGATCTTGAGCTGGCTGAACGGGGCGGCTGATTCCCGGAAGATTTCTGTAGCTGCAAGATCATATCCTACCGATGCAGAAGGGAAAAGTCCCCATCTGCTGCCGGGAGCAAATCTTGATGACCCGTCGGCGCGCCCGCTTATTTCAGCGAAGAACATTTCCTTCCAGTTCCAGTTTGCCCTTGCAAAGAATCCCATAGTCGACCAATGGTCCCTGCTTTCATCAGCGATCAGTCTTCCGTCTGCATTGTCGAATGAAAAGACTTCTTCGCTGAGCATACCGTCCTTGTATGCATAGCCGCCGGAGTTTTCCTGAAGTTCAGCCTGAAATCCTGCCATGACCTTGAAGAAATGAGTCTCGGATACGGCCTGATATGACGCGTTGACACTTGGGGAGAGATAATAATTGAATACATGTCCGCTTGTATATGATCCGAAACTCATGTTCTTCCAATGTATGCCGGGATACCGATAGCCCTGCCTGCTGCCGGATGTAGCCACAATCCGTCCTCCGGGAAGAGTGGTCTTCGGTACACCCATCCTGAAGGTGCTGTTCTGCACATCAAGACGTCCTCTCATTTCCGCTGTCACATCCAGACCCTCGACAGGAGTCGCCGTAACTGAAAAAGAAACTGCATCAGATACCTCAATACGGTCAAAATCTGTTTCCTTAAGATACATCACTTCATTCCATGAAGGGATATCATACAGGCCGCCGACGGGGAGAACAGTTGCCTGGGTCGGATATTTATCGGAAATCTGGGCATAGAAGATCGTCTGGTCAGCCATAGGGCGCGCTATGTCTGTAACGGAAAGATTGTTGCTCAGGTTGAATCTGAGCCACTCCTTTGCAAGAAAGGATAATTTCATGTTTACCGTGTATTTGTCAAGTTCGTCCTCCACGTGGTCAATAAGACCACCCTGACGGACATATCCGGCACCCACATAATACCTTATCTTCCGCGAGCCTCCCGATACGCTGAGATTATGGGCATGACGCATGGAGTAATCCTTGAAATAATAGTCGAACCAGTCGGTATCGGCGTATTGGCTGCCATAGGCCGAAGCCCAGCCGTCTTTTGAAGAATTCGGTTCCACTCCGGGATGATCCTCCGAATACGGATCTTCCGCAAAGGCCTTGATCTTCTCTATAGCCGATGGACTGAAAAGAGGTGCCTTGCCGGAATTCTCCCTCATCATGTTCATGTGATCCGCAAATTCGAGAGAAGACATCATCTCAGGCATACTTACGGGAGTACTGAAGCCTATTGAGCCGCTGTAGCTCACCGTCGGATCATCGCTGTCCTCCCCACTTCTGGTCGTCACCAGAACCACACCATAGGCAGCCCTGGCGCCATAGACCGCAGATGCAGAAGCGTCCTTAAGCACGGTTATGCTTTCTATATCTGCCGGATTGATGTTCCCGAGACTCTGTTCCACTCCATCGACAAGGACATATGGACCTCCTCCATTTATAGAACCGGTTCCCCTGATCTTGAAATCAATTCCTGCTCCCGGTTCGCCTCCCACTCCTGAAGCAACTGCATCGGAAGAAATTGTCAGCCCGACCACGTTTCCCTGCAATACACTCGTAATATCGGTAACAGGTCTGTACGCCACTTTCTCAGAGGAAACCGTAGATACCGAAGCCGTAATGGATCCTCTCTTCTGAATACCCATTCCGATAACGACAGACTCCTCCAGAACAAGAGAGTCCTCAGGATGCGTCTGCGCAGAGACCACACATGCACATGTAAGAATCAAAAAGATGGCAAATGAATACTTTTTCATGTTTTCCCGGTTTTATTTCCCGATGCAAAGTTAAGTTGGCTTGTAATTGTGCTGATTCAAATTTAGCCATTAAGTTTCATATTTTGTCTATTGCCGCCTCTGAAAAGCGGTATTTTAAAGATTCTTAGACATTTTTGAAAACATTGGCCATATTTAGTATCTTTGTATTCAACCCTGATTGATAACCATGAACAAGACCATTCTCTCAAGTGTCCTTCTCTTCCTTATCGCTTCAGTAATATCTGCACAGGAGAAGTACATATATACCAGCATATCCAAGAAAGAGGGACTGACCTCGACAGTAAACTCCATCTATAAGGAAAAGGATGGAGACGTATGGGTGGGTACGCCTAACGGGCTTTACAGTTTCAACGGTCATATACTCCACAGCCACCAGGACTCGGTCTTTACCGGACGCCGCGTCTTCAGGACTGAAACCGACAGAAACGGCGATCTATGGATTCTCACCAACAGATGGCCCATAAGAAAGAGCGGAACACATTTTCAGATTGTCAGACCGGAAGGAGATGAAAGCGAAGGATACCCGTTCCAGAGCATGTGTCAGGACGACGACGGCATATGGTTCGGAAGCAACCGGAAAATATACAGGTATACCTTCTCGGATTCATCCCTCACCCTGTTCAATGTGCTTGACGAATATCCGGTCTTCCTCATAAACAACATAGTCATGATGGACAGTCACACGCTGTTGTGCGGCTCGTACAACGGACTTGTACTCATGGACACTGAAACAGGAGAGGTAAGGAAGGCTCCTTTCTC
>JAZNAW010000086.1:0-5080 GCA_045586745.1 Candidatus Cryptobacteroides sp. | reverse complement strand
ATTTTCTTTCCAATTAATCCAGGCATTGGTTTGTTTAATTAATTGATTATAAATAATTTACAGCCCACTATACATTTTAGCGGGCTGCAAATATACGATTAATATTTTAATTTTCAATGATTTGACTGAAAATTTTTATTTTTTGAAGTAAGGAAGGTCTCCCTTGATATGGTCAAACTCTTCCTCCCATCCATCATTCTGAACCAGAACACCTTCCGACAATGTAACCTGGCTGTCAGGAATCTTGAAGAAACCTCCGTTTGTGGCATTATATCTTTCCATGAAGTCATGGCTTCCGAAAGTATACTTGCCGGCCTTACCTTCATTGAGGATGTCGTTGCCTTCCTGGTTGGTCACGATGACTGCAACATCACCCCAACGGCGAAGGTCATTCCATCTCATAGCCTCAAAGCAGAGTTCATAACGTCTCTCCTTCTTGATAGCCTCAAGAGAATAAGCCACATCGTTAAGCTTCGCTCTCTGACGCACTGCATTAAGACCGCTCTTTCCGTTATAGATCTGCTTTCCGTCTGTCAATTCAGAGTGCATGAGAAGAACATCAGCAAAACGCAGCCATACGAGAGACTGAGTAAGACCTGTCTGCTTGTCATTATCTCCACCATAGAAGTATGCATATGACTCATATATCGTACCTGCATCATCCTTTGCTCCACAACCGAGATATTTCTTTGCAAGAAGGTCTGTATTCTCAACTTCCTTCTTGTCATCTCCCGCATAGTCAGGAAGCTCATCAGCTCTCTTACAGATAGATCCTAATCTACGGTAGTCACCGGCATAATCAGGATCAGCAGCCCAATCATTCCATATTGCAGTACATACCGGACCATTCGAATATCCCTGAGGAGTAAAAGGAAAGGCACCGGCAGAACTCTTGCGGACACCGAAGAACTCTACGACACGATTATGTCTGAGGTCATTGTCACTGAATGAGCCCGCATTCGACATCTTGACAGCGAACATGTTTTCCATGTTCTCATCAGTCTCCCATACGAGTCCGTTATCCTTTGCATACGGATAATCCTTTGCTGTAAAAGGATTGGTATAAGGCCAAAGGTTTCTCTGGTCTGTCACAAGTCCGTGACCACTGTTCTGGATACAATCCTCAAGCCATGTGACAACCTGAGCCTTGGTTACAGTTCCGCCATCAACCAAAGGCAGCTCGGATTTCTTGTAGAAACCGGTGTAGAACATCCATACACGAGCCATGATGGCCTCAGCCACCCACTTTGTAGCATGGCCGACTTCGAGGGCAGGCCACTTTGCTGTCGAACCGAGTTCGATAGCTGTCTTGAGGTCAGATGCGATCTGGGCATAGATTTCATCAGCACTTGCCTTTGGAAGATTCTCCGCCACTGTAGATACCACGAGAGGAACCTCACCAAAAACCTGAGCAAGCTGGAAATAATAGAAAGCCCTGAGGAAGTAAACTTCAGAAAGAAGATAATCCTTGGTCTTTTCAGAAGTCCAGCCAGTGACATTATCCATAGTTGCAATTGCACTGTTGGCACGGAAAATACCCTGATATCTGGTCTCCCAGAAACGCTCGAAGGCACTGATTTCCCAGTTCATGATACGGTCGCAGCTCTGCGCGCCCACATTACTCTGGCTACCGCCTCCAAGACGGTCATCACCGGCAAGTTCGAAAACAAAGAACGGATCGCTTTCAGGGTCAGTAAGACCATTGTTCATTACGGTATAGATACCTGTGACCATCTGCCTTGCATCCACCTCTGACTTCGGGAAGTTTGATGTATCCTTCTTGGTCAGATTTTCCGTATCAAGAAAGGAGTCACATCCGATAAATACGCCTGCACTGATAAGCAGAGCGAAAATCATATATAAACGTTTCATGATATGTCAAAGATTAGAATGTTAAATTTACACCGAAGATCCATGCGTTTGCTGTAGGGTAGTTTCCTACATCCACACCTGACATCCATCCTGTTCCGTCACCATAACCGATTTCAGGATCCATACCTGTATACTGTGTGAACGTAAACATATTCTGGGCTGAAACGTAAAGGCGGCAACGTGTGAGAGGCATGTTCTTGAAGAGTTTCTTGAAGTCGTATCCGAAGGTTATGTTAGAGATCTTGAAGTAATCTCCATCTTCAATCCATATCTTGGAAACTTCTCCCATGTTCGCATGCTTTCCATGGGTGAATCTAGGATACCTGTCTGTAGAACCTTCTTTGGTCCAATACTTTGTAAACACATCAGTGGTATAGTTCTCATCCGGCTTGCTTGAGAAATGACGATAACTCTTCGCAATCTGCTGTCCGAATGCGCCATAACCGTTCAATGAGAAATCAAATCCCTTGTATGCAAGGTTGATTGAAAGACCGAGGTTATAATCAGGGTTAGGATTTCCGATCATAGTCTTGTCTTCCTCATTGATGATTCCGTTTCCATCAGTGTCGACAAACTTCACATCACCAGGCTGGATATCTGCCTTCTGAAGAGAATTGGCAGCGTCTCCATTACAATGCTTGTCAAGATAAGCCTTGAGGTCCGTCTCATTCTGGATGATACCTTCAACATCATAACCCCAGAAATATCCGATAGGGTAATCCACCTGAACGCGATAAAGCTCCGCTGTATTCTGAGCGATTACATTCTCTCCTCCGTGGATGATGCCTTCTGAGTTTGCAAGTCGTGTCACGAGGTTGTCATTGTGTGAGAATGTAGCTGAAACGCCGTAAGAGAAATCTCCTACATTGTCATTCCATGATACAAGGAATTCATATCCTCTGTTGCGGATATCACCACCATTGATATAAGGTGCACCCGAACCGTAGATAAGAAGAGTAGGAGCCTGAACCAGCCAGTCTCTTGTCATCTTGTTATACCAGTCGAATGAAACGCCGAGTCTGCTGCGGAAGAATCTTGCATCGATACCGAAGTCAATCTGCTCGGAAGTTTCCCACTTAAGGTTCTCGTTCGGCATGATGTCCGGATATGCTCCGGTGTTGGAAACACTCTTGTCAGAGAAATAGTACGGTGCATCAAATGCTATTGTAGCAACATACTGGAATGCCGCGATGTTACAGTTACCATTCTGTCCCCATGATCCACGGATCTTGAGGAAGTTCATCCAATCCTTTGTGGAAGCCATGAAGTCTTCGTTTGTAAGAATCCATCCGGCAGATACTGAAGGGAAGTATCCCCATCTGTGACCCTTTGCAAAGTTTGACGAACCATCAGCACGCATCACTGCAGAGAAGAGGTATTTCTCCTTATAGTTATAGTTCACTCGTGCGAAGAATGAAGAAAGGGCACCCTGACCGTTAGGAGATCCTCCGATGGATGTATTGGCAACATCAAGACCCTGAGTATTGTTGATATAGGCATGATCGAAAGATCCAGGGAAGATAGAATTGGAATTCTTCACCTCGACTCTGTTGCCGAATCCCCATTTTTCAAGAGACTGACCTGCGAGAACGTCCAGATTATGGTCACCGAATGACTTCTTATAGTTTACAGTATTCTCCCAAGACCATCTTGCACTGTATGACTGGTTCTGGGTGACATCGTCTGTATTGTTGCTTGTTCTGCCGCTCAATGTATAAGTAGGCACATATCTGCGATAATCACTATGACTGAAATGCACACCGGCACTTGACTTGATGGTCAGGTCCTTGATCGGCATTATCTGGAGATAGAAGTTCGCACTGACACGATGACCCTTAGTGCGGTTGTTTCCGTGATCATAGTATGTTTCGGCGAGAGGATTGGCATAATCCTGATTGAAGTCCCAGCCTTCTTCCTGCATGTCGGCATACTCGTAGAATTCGCCGGCCTTATTGTATGCAGGGAGAATAGGAGGAGCAACCAGAAGATCTCTGATACTGTTATAATAGTTGTTTCCGATTGCGATTCCGGACTTGTTGGTAAGAGTGGCTGTGATGTTCTCTCCAAAGACTATAACATCACGTCCATTCTTCTTCAACACAGAATAATCCGAATTGATACGCGCTGTATATCTCTCATAGTTCGGAACAGCAGGATATCCCAAAGTACCTTCCTGACCAAAGTAAGAGAATCCCAAAGAGAAGCGTGACTGGTCGCTTCCTCCGGTCATGTTTACAGAGTGGTTCTGGATCGGAGCGTTCTTGTTTGTAGCTTCCTGAAGCCAGTTGGTTCCCTTCCACTTTCCTGACATGATGTCATCATAATGGTTAGGGATCAAGGCCTTGAAGTCGTATGGAGTCTGACCTGCGGTCTCATAAGATTTGTTTACTATCTCCATATACTGCTTCGCATCCAGAGGAGTGACTCCGTTGGTGTTCGGATTCTGGATACCGACATATCCTTCATATGTGACGCTGAGCTTGGAATCCGCGCTACCTCTCTTGGTTGTCACGAGGATGACACCGTTGGCGGCACGCGCACCATAGATGGCACTTGAAGCCGCATCCTTCAGAACGTCGATGGATTCGATATCGTTTGGAGAAAGAGATGTTATCGAGCCACCTGGAACACCGTCGATGACATAAAGAGGTTCTGTCGAACCGATGGTACCCATACCACGGATGGTCACCTTGTAACTTTCTCCAGGCTGACCTGAATTGGATGTGATGTTCACACCGGCAGCCTGACTCTGGAGAGCTCCAAGAGCATCAAGAGAATTGACAGCTGCAAGCTTTTCTCCTGTAACGTTTACGGTCGAACCTGTGATCAGTTTCTTTCTCTGGGTACCGTAACCCATTACAACTACTTCATCAAGAAGTTCCATGTCCTCGCGGAGAGTAACATTGATGACCTTTTGATTTCCTACCTGAATCTCAACCGGAATGAATCCGAGAAATTCAAATACAAGAATCTCACCTGACCTGGCCTCTAATTCATAGCGGCCGTCAGGATCGGCTACAACGCCACGACCGTTACCATTCTTTACAACAACACTGGCGCCCGGAAGAGGTTCGCCTGTAGTAGAGGTAATCTGACCTTTGAGCAGATTACCGCCGTCCACCTGGGCTTTGGCCACAAACGACATAGTCGTCAGAGACATTAAAAGTAAAGCCAGCAGGATCGGAAGTTTTTTGGTCTGCATAAGCGT
>JAZNAW010000085.1:0-2833 GCA_045586745.1 Candidatus Cryptobacteroides sp. | reverse complement strand
TGCAAAGGTAGTAATTTTTCGCGAAATGATGAAAAATTTTAGGTTGGCCCCTTTGGTCCATGTTTTGTTCCGGAAGTGCCGTCCGGACGGTTCCATTTTGATATTTTGTGATTTTTTACCAAATTTGCAGATTGAAAGATTCTTGACCAATGAATATGAAATATCTGAAAGGTGCTGCCCTTGTGGGGCTGTTATGCGCCTTCCTGATGCCTCAATATGCTGATGCACAGACATATGTGAGGTATGTAGAACAATATGAACTGAAGTCGAAGACTGCACACGCCGACTCGGTCCTCCATTTTGTCCCCATGCCGCGCGGGGTCGCCGGACTGGACAATTACCCGAAGATCAATGTGGCAGCCCTCGAGCTTTCTTCTGCGCTTCAGAAGCCTGGAAGAGAGCTTCTTGAGGTATGGGTGTGCGGAAGCGCTTCCCCTGAAGGTGACTGGAACGAGAATGTCCGCTTGAGCCGGGAGCGCACGGATGCAGCGGTCTCATATATCAAGGAGATAATGGATATCCCTGACTATAAGATAAATAAGGAAAGCCTTAATGAAGACTGGTATACTCTCTACCGACTTGTCGAGCAGAATGATGTGCCGCATCGTTACGATGTGCTTTTCATCATCAGGACCATGCAGGGAGAGGAGCGCAAGCAGGCGTTGAAGAAGCTTGATGGAGGAAAGGTGTGGGATTATATGCAGCGGGAATTGTTCCCTCAGATCAGGGGAGTGCGTTTTGCGATCTTCTGCAGCAAGGATCCTTACCTCGAACCAGAAAAGACCTTGACAGATACGGTCTATGTCCGGGATACGGTGGTGATCATGAAGGAAGTGTTCTACATGAACCGGGAAGAATCTCCTCAGACAGTTTCCCACCCTATGCCAAAGCCTGAACCTAAACCTCGTCATGAACGTCAGCCGAAGGTCTGGGACACCCCTTGGCTGGCCTCGGTCAAGACCGATGTCGCTACGGATATCCTTGCACTGCCTCAGGCCGGAGTCGAGGTCCAGCTGTCCGACAGACTCTCCCTAGAATTCATGGGCTGGTACTCCGAATGGCCCTATGTCAATTCATGCGACGATCATAAGGTATACGGTTTCAGGCCGGAACTGAGATATTGGATCAAGGGATCTATGCGTAGAGGCATATTCTTCGGCCTTCACGCGAACCTTGCATGGTACGCGATGATGGTGAACGGCAGGGATTTCTATCAGAATGCCTCGCTCTGTACCGATGCCTCCTGCGGCAGGAGACATTTCTATCAGTACTCTTACCAGAACGAGGACGGCTTGACCATAACGAACAATTATCACGATACACCGGCCTGGAGTGCCGGAATGACGGTCGGCTATGCACTTCCGCTGGACAGGCAGCAACGCTGGTCGGTGGAGTTCGTGGCTGGTGTGGGCTATGCCCATTATGAACAGAACTGGTATCAGAAGAGTTCTCCGTGGACTCTGAAGACCATTGAAAATCCGCAGGTACGCGATTATTTCGGCATAACACGTGCAAGTGTAAACCTGGCATACCGCTTCTCCCTGCGCAGATATGAAAAACAATAAATGCACATATTAAATTCATTAACCAAACAAATGAGACGTTCAGGATTTCTTATTCCTTGCCTCGCGATCTTGTTGACTGCATGTAACGAGGGTGTCATTACCGGTCCTTCGGAGTCAGACTCCTCAGAGACCGGAATGGTGACATTCACCCTGTCGGCTGACATGCGCAATGACCTCGTGCAGGTAAAGTCTTCTGCGGAAGATATTTCCGTGGATGAGTTCTGGGTTGAGATCTTCAATTCATCCCAGAAGAGAATCTTTTGCGAAAAGTACGCTGACGCAAAGGATACGACTCTCTTCATCAATTCAGGCGAATATACGCTGCTTGCAACGTATGGCACTGAAAATGGGGTCGGCTTCGACAAGCCTTATTACAAGGCTGAAAAAAACTTCACAGTAGGTCCTCAGGAAGTAACCGACCTGAGCCTGACCGCAACCCTCGCCAATGTCAAGGTGGCGGTGAAATTCGATGAGAATCTCGGCAACAAGCTCTCGTACGACGAGTATTGGGCCGTGGTAAGGAACAACGGCAGGAAGCTTCGCTTCAATCCAAGCGAGAAGCGTGCAGGATACATTCCGGCCGGCGATCTGGAATTTGTCCTGGTCGTGAAGATAAACGGAGAATACAAGCAGTATGTCCATCCCGCAGCAACATATGCGCCGAATGATTTCGTGACCTTCGACGTTAAGGCAGGGCTTATCGACGGCAGCATCGCCATCAAGATACTGGTGGATGATACGGTGGAAGTCGTGGAGGTCGAAGCTGTAGAAGTGCCTGTGGAAAGCATCCTTCCGATGAAGGAACCGATGATATTGTCGCAGGGATTCGACGGCGGGAACATGATCACATATACGGAAGGCAAGGCGGAACGTCTTGATGAGGTGTGGATCAGCGCAGCTGCGGAAGGTATCATGTCCAGCGCTATCCTTGACATAGACTGTCCTTCATTGGGTCTTCCGGCATCTACGGATCTGATGACTGCCGATGCTTCAACCGTCGCAGCGTTTGAGGAAAAGGGCATCTGGTGGAAATTCAACGATGACAGGACATCGCTGGCCATCAGCATGACGGATGCATATAATGACCATATCTCGAAGATCGGCTATGCCGGTTATGATGCGGCCGCTCAGAAGTGCCTTCCTGTAGCGCAGATAAGCCTTTCGATTGAAACGGAGAAGGGATATGTGACGTCTGCAGAGGAAAGTTTCGCAGTCGTAGCCGAGCCTCATGCGGCGACAGGTACATTCTCATGGAATGAATATGATGT
>JAZNAW010000084.1:0-5285 GCA_045586745.1 Candidatus Cryptobacteroides sp. | reverse complement strand
AGGATGCTTGCCGGTGCGGAACTTCCGGAACGTTTCAACGGAGCCTATAATACATATTATATAAGGGAGGTGACTCCGGAATATGCAGCTTCAAATCCGGCTATTGCGTACGACGATGCTGAGGCATATCTGAGGAGTCAGGAGGATTTTGCCAGTTCAAGGGTGCGCAAGCAGATATTTGTGGATAAGGACGGACAGTATCATGAGATTGCCGTGTCGCTGCCTACATTTGAACAGGATACCTTGGTTGAACATGTAATGTGGTGGACAGGTGTGCTTTTCGTCGTTCTTCTTGTGACTCTTCTAGCAATAGGTGCCCTTGTTGTGGACCATAACATGAAACCTCTGAAGGCGATCCTGAAATGGATAGATGACTATGTTCCTGGATATGTCCGGAGCGAGGTTCCTTCCGATACTGATGTCCTTGAATTCCGTAAGCTGGCGGATTCTGTCCGTGAAGCGGTAGACCGTTTTGAACATGAATACGAGGAACGCAGGATCTTCATAGGGAATGCATCGCATGAACTTCAGACTCCTCTGGCGGCATGCAGCAACAGGATAGAGATGATGCTTGACAGACCGGATCTCGGTGAAGATATTGCAGAGGAACTTGTAAAGCTCCATCGCAGCCTCCAGCATCTGGTCCGTCTCAACAAGACGATGCTGCTTCTTGCCAAGATAGAAAACGACAGGTTTCCGGATAAGACAGAAGTCTCAGTGTCCGGACTGCTTGCCGATTCCATTTCCATGCATGATGAGATATATGCCCATAAAGGCATTGTTTCCTCTGTTTCAGGAAACGGTGACCTTATAATAGAAATGAACGAGCAGATGGCGTCGGTGCTGGTCAATAATCTGGTGAAGAATGCCTTTGTCCATTCTCCGAACGGCGCACATGTCGACGTGCATGTATTAGCGGAAGGATTTACGATAAGCAATACGGGAACGCAGCCTCTGGACAAGGATATGCTGTTCCAGCGGTTCTATCAGCCGGGAGGTCGTAAGGAAGGTTCCACAGGGCTGGGACTCTCCCTTGCTTATGCAGTCTGCGAACGTAACGGATTCACGATACGGTACGATTTTTCCGAAAAACGTCACATTTTTTCAATAAATTTTAAAAATTCAAAATAATTTCAGTTTCTTTTCAGAATTGTGTCTGAACTTTGCATTGTAAAACTTACGGTAACGACCGAAAGACAAGTGAATTATTAATGTAAAAAGATACGATTATGAAAAAGACTTTAAGCATTCTCGCCATTTCTCTGGCATTTGTCGTTACAGCCAAGGCTGATGACAGACCTGTGACATTCGAGCAGCTTCCTGTTGCGGCTCAGAAATTCATCAATGACAATTATTCGAATGATTCGGTCTCATATGCGACTGTCGATGACGATCTGATCAGACCTGACTATACAGTTGTTCTCGTCAGCGGAGTGAAGATCCAGTTCCAGAACAACGGAGCTCTCGAGAAGATCGAAGCAAAGCGTGGAGTGCCGGAAGGACTCATCCCTGTCCAGATCACTGACTATGTGGGTCGTCATTATCGCGATGTGTCATTCGTGGAATATGAAGTCGGACGCAGGCATTATGAGGTAAAGCTGTCGAACGGTATGGAACTCAAGTTCAACAGGAACTTCAACCTTGTCGGAATAGATGACTGATATGTGAAATTCAAGAGAAGGTATTGACTATGAAAAGATTGATGATTATTGCAGCTGCCGCGATGGTGATTTCTGCAGCTGTAGCATGTGACAAATACGATGACGGAAGACCGTCAAGAGACGTAAGGTCGGAATTTTCAAGGATGTATCCCGGAGCATGGGATGTGGAGTGGGAATATAAGGGAGGAATCTGGGAAGTGTCTTTCGAGACAGGTTCACGCCCGAACGGAACAGAGCATGAAGCATGGTATGACATGGACGGAAACTGGATGCAGACGGTTACTGATGTATTCCTGTCGGCAGTACCTCAGAAGATCAAGGATTTCATCCTCTCTTCAGAGTTCGGGACAGGACAGTTCGCAGACAATGATGCAGAGTATTATCAGACTCCGGAAGGGAACTTCTACAGGTTTGAAATCAGAGTTGACGGACAGAATATCAGGATTGATGTGACGGAAGATGGCAAAGTGACAAAGAGTAATTACGGGTTTTGATAAAATATTTAGTAACTTTGTACACCTTACGGGTGCTGCAGGAGCCGACCTAGGGGGCCGGCTCCTGTTCTTTTTATATAGATATAAACTTTTAAGATATGAAGAAGCTTGTTCTAACTGTGGCCTTGGCCACATTATGTGCCGGATTCTCGGCCTATTCGCAGCAGACGGCAGGTTCTCCTGAAGGAGGAATTTCTGCAGAGATGCTTTCGGAAATCAGCAAAGGATATGCTGGAGATGCAGACGACAGGGCCATCAGAAATGCTCTGGCCGGATCTTCGATCGCCACATTGGCGGTAAATGCAGAGAATGCCGCAATGATTGACACCCATTTCTCGGACAGAGTGAAGACAAAAGGCATCACCGACCAGCAGTCATCAGGAAGATGCTGGCTCTTTACCGGACTGAATGTGTTGAGGGCAAAGATGATCGACAGATATGACCTGCCTGGTATGGAGTTCTCTCAGAACTATCTCTTCTTCTACGACCAGCTGGAAAAGGCAAACCTCTTCCTTCAGGGAATCATCGACACCAAGGACCTCCCGTTCGACGACAGGAAGGTGGACTGGCTCTTTTCGAATCCGCTCAGCGACGGCGGACAGTTCACAGGCGTTTCGAACCTTATCATAAAGTACGGTCTTGTACCATCAGAGGCTATGCCGGAAACCTATCAGGCAAACAACACCTCAAACATGGCTACGCTTCTCAAGCTCAAGCTTCGCGAGGACGGTCTGGACCTGCGCAAGGCGAATGAAGAGGGAGCCTCGGCGAAGAAGCTTCAGAAGATGAAGGTGGAACAGCTTTCGGAAATCTACCGTATGCTTGCCCTTTGTCTCGGAGAGCCTGTGAAGGAGTTCGAGTGGACCAGATGCGATGCTGCCGGCAATATCGTAAGCCGCAAGACCTATACTCCGAAGTCGTTCTATGACGAATATATCGGTGAGGACCTGGAGAACAACTATGTGATGGTGATGAACGATCCTTGCCGCGAGTATGGAAAGGTATATGAAATCGACTATGACAGACATGTCTATGACGGCCATAACTGGGTATATGTGAATCTTCCTGTAGAACGTATCAAGGAGATGGCGATCGCTTCGATCAAGGACAATACCGCCATGTATTTCTCATGCGATGTCGCTAAGTTCCTCGACAGGAAGAAAGGCGTTCTCGATATCGCGAACTTCGACTATGAGTCCCTTATGGGTGTAACCTTCGGTATGGACAAGAAGGAGAGGGTACAGACTCATGCCAGCGGTTCGTCCCACGCCATGACCCTTATTGCGGTCGACGTATGCGAGGAGACAGGAAAGCCTGTGAAGTGGATGGTGGAGAACAGCTGGGGAGCGGCTTCAGGATACAAGGGCTGTCTCATCATGACCGACGAGTGGTTCAATGAATACATGTTCCGTCTTGTAGTGGAGAAGAAGTATGTTCCGGAAGACATCCTGAAGATGCTCGATCAGGAGCCTGTGATGCTGCCTTCATGGGATCCTATGTTCGCACCGGAAGAATAATTTGTTATATTTGCAGATTGTAACAGATAATAATACTGAAAATGGCACAGAAACCGTCGATTCCAAAGGGGACAAGAGATTTCGGACCTGCAGAGATGGCAGGTCGCAACTATATATTCGATACCATCCGTTCTGTCTTCAGGACATATGGATATGCTCCGATAGAGACTCCTTCAATGGAGAATCTCAGCACTCTTCTCGGCAAGTACGGAGAAGAGGGAGACAAGCTCCTTTTCCGTATCCTTAATTCAGGAGACGCATTCTCGAAGATAAACTATGACGAATATCGTGTAGAGGGTACGGAGAACGGCTACAACAGCAAGGCTCTGTCTCTGAGGGTGTGTGAGAAGGGACTCCGTTATGACCTTACAGTTCCTTTTGCACGATTCGTTGTCCAGCATCAGAACGACATCACCTTCCCTTTCAAGAGGTTCCAGATCCAGCCTGTATGGCGTGCTGACCGTCCGCAGAAAGGACGTTACAGAGAGTTCTATCAGTGTGATGTCGATGTGATCGGTTCTACCTCACAGCTCAACGAACTTGAACTTGTGCAGATCGTAGATAGAGTTTTCACTCTTTTCGATGTGAATGTCTGCATCAAGATCAACAATCGCAAGGTCCTGACCGGTATGGCGGAAATATGCGGTTTCCCTGAAAAGGTGGTTGACATCACAGTCGCCATCGACAAGATCGACAAGATCGGTCTCGATGCCGTCGAGACAGAGATGGCGGAGAAGGGACTTTCGCATAATGCGATCGAGGTTATCCGTCCTATTCTGAACCTCACAGGAACTACAGCGGAGAAAATTGCTGTCATGAGGGACCTTATGAGCGGCAAGTCTGCGTCAGGCCTTGTTTCCGAGACAGGTCTCAAGGGACTTGATGAACTTGAGGAACTCTTCGGCTACATCGAGGCGGCAGGCATCCGTCATGAGGTGGAGATCGACCTTTCGCTTGCACGTGGTCTTAATTATTATACAGGAGCGATCTTCGAGGTCAAGGCAAAGGACTTTGCTATCGGAAGCATCTGCGGCGGCGGCCGCTATGATAACCTCACTGGTATCTTCGGTCTTCCAAACATGTCCGGTGTAGGTATCTCATTCGGTGCAGACCGTATATATGACGTACTGAAGGGCCTTGACAAGTTCCCGTCTGAAGTTACTTCGACTACAAAGGTGCTTTTTGCCAATATGGGAGTAGAGGAGCTCAAGTACCTTATTCCTGTTGTCAAGTCTTTGCGTGAGGCTGATGTACCATGCGAGATTTATCCGGAGCAGACCAAGTTGAAGAAGCAGTTCGACTATGCGGACAAGAAGGCGATACCGTTCCTTTCGATTGTAGGAGGAAACGAGATTGCTGAAGGCGTTGTCAATATCAAGAACCTTTCTACAGGCGAACAGAAGACCTTCGGAAAGGGTGATGTGGCATCAATTTTGGAATTTTTGAAATAAAAATTTGCAGATTCAAAAATTGTCCGTATATTTGCAGTCCAATATCGCGGGATAGAGCAGTTGGTAGCTCGTCGGGCTCATAACCCGGAGGCCGGAGGTTCGAGTCCTCCTCCCGCTACTACCGAGGAAAAGTCGAAAGATTTTTCCTCTTTTTTTTTATCC
>JAZNAW010000083.1:0-6914 GCA_045586745.1 Candidatus Cryptobacteroides sp. | reverse complement strand
CGTGAGCATGAAATCGTCGTTAATGAACGGCTGGCCCTTGACCAGACCTTCAAGTTTTGAAATTACGTCCATGTTGTTACTTATTGGTTATTATCTGTTTTTCTTTCTGTATTCCGTCGGGGTCATTCCCTTGTATTTCTTGAATATCGTAGAGAAATTGCTGTTATCTATGAACCCGGACCTGTCCGCAGCAATGCTTACCGGAAGCTCGGTGGTTTCCAGCAGGTTGCAGAAATGCTCCAGCCTCAACTTCATTATGTATGAAGTTATCGTATGAGGATACATCTCTTTCTTGAACTTCATCTCGATTGCCCTTCGTGAAAGGGGAATGAATGAAGTCAGCTTACTGATATCTATCTCCTGGGTGTAATTGCGTGAGATGAAATCGACAATTTCGCGAATGTATGGGTCAGATATGATCTTGCGCTTGGTTGACATCCTTTCGACCACTCCGATAGCTTCCACAGCGATTCTCGCGGGCCAGGTCTTCTTCTGGCTGACCATCTTGAAGAGGGTTTCTGCTATCTCATAGCCGTGCTTTTCGAAGTTGAGCTTGATGGACGAGAGGGTAGGAGAGGATATGTTGCACATAAACTCGTCGTTGTCGACTCCAAGGAGCGAAATATCGTCCGGAATCCTGATTCCGTCCATCTGGCATATCTCGGTTACCTGCCTGGCCATAAAGTCGTTACACGCTAGAAGAGCCACAGGTTTCGGCAGGGAATGTAACCACTTTGTTATCTCTTCGATCTCGTCCTGAAAGTCTTCGACTTCGTATCTGTAGGTCGCCACTTTCCGTGATGTTGCGATCTGTTCACTGTAGCCTTCGAATCTGGAAATCGACCAGATTATGTCCTTCATTCCTATGAATGCGTAATCCTTGAAGTTCTGCTCGATGAAGTATCTTGCAGCAAAAGCTCCGAACTCCTTGTAATGACCTGTCAGCATCGGGAATTCATCATACACCCTCTTGTATGTGCGAAGGAAGATCGGGATGTTCAGCTTCTGTGCTTCCGCGACATTGATATTGTGCCACAGGCCTAGGATGGCATCGACCTTGAACTTCTTTGCCAGATTGATTATCTCCCTTGAATTGTCTTTCGTCTGCGAAATCAGGTGGGACATCGGATAGATTATGCATCCTCCCTGCGTATCCGCATACTTGACGAAGCCGTTAAGGAATCGTCTTTCTGACTCTTGCGAGTAATCTGTAAGCAGGAGAATCTTCAGCATCGGTTTTCGCTTAAGTCCGGTTTTGCGGACTAAGCCGACTGCTAAATTAGGTAAAAAATGTAAAAAACAATATAAAACGACTTGAATTTTCGTTTTAAAAGAATTCTTTTCGTTATCAATAGAGCGTGATGAAGCGCAGAATTCTAAATTTGCAGATAGAACACGAAAACCAATAACCATTCACAGATATGAAAGCTCTCGACAGACAGACGGCTCAGGCCGCAAAGTACCCTACCAAGGTAATTCAGTTCGGCGAAGGCAACTTCCTTCGCGCATTTGTAGATTGGATCATCTGGAACACCAACAAGGCTACTGATTTCAATGCCGGTGTAGTTGTTGTCCAGCCTATCGACAGGGGAATGGTGGACATGCTGAATTCTCAGGATGGCCTCTACCACGTGAACCTTCAGGGTATCGACAAGGGTCAGGCTGTTGACTCTATAGAGATGATCGACGTGATCAACGGTGGTCTGAATCCATATACTCAGAACGCCGAGTTCTTGGCTTTGGCTGAAAATCCAGAGATCCGTTTCGTTATATCGAACACAACTGAGGCGGGTATCGCTTTCGATCCTTCTTGCAAGCTCGATGACAAGCCGGCATCTTCATATCCGGGCAAGCTCACTCAGCTTCTTTATCACAGATACGAGCACTTCAACGGCGACATGACCAAGGGATTCATCATCCTTCCTTGCGAGCTCATCTTCCTTAACGGCAAGGAGCTCAAGAAGTGCATCTATCAGTATATCGACCTCTGGAATCTCGGAGAAGGCTTCAAGGTATGGTTCGAGCAGGCTTGCGGCGTATACTGCACGCTCGTAGACAGAATCGTTCCGGGTTATCCTAAGGATACCATCGACCAGATCCACGAGCGCATCGGCTTCAAGGACAATCTGGTTGTCAAGGGCGAGATCTTCCATCTTTGGGTGATCGAGGCTCCTGAGTCTGTTGCTGCCGAGTTCCCTGCAGATAAGGCTGGTCTGAATGTGCTCTTTGTTCCAAGCGAGGCTCCATACCACGAAAGAAAGGTGACATTGCTCAACGGTCCTCACACAGTGCTTTCTCCTGTAGGTTATCTCTCAGGACTCGATACAGTGAAGGAGTGCGTCGAAGACCCTCAGGTCGGACAGTTCGTCAGAAAGGTCATGTACGGCGAGCTCATGGAGACTCTGAATCTTCCGAAAGAAGAGCTTCAGGCGTTCGCGGATTCAGTTGTGGAGCGCTTCCTGAATCCATACGTGAAGCATTTCGTGACAAGCATAATGCTTAACTCGTTCCCTAAATACAAGACTCGCGACCTTCCAGGCCTGAAGACTTATCTTGAGCGTAAGGGTGAGCTTCCTAAGGGACTCGTTCTCGGTCTTGCAGCTATCATCACATACTACAAGGGTGGCAAGAGAGGCGACGTGGAGATCGTTCCGAACGATGATGCAGCTATCGTGGCTCTCCTCAAAGACCTCTGGGCAACTGGAGATCTTCGCAAGGTGGCTGAAGGCGTACTTGCAGCCGAGTTCATCTGGGGAGAGAACCTCAATGAAATCCCTGGCCTTACAGATCTCGTAGTGGCAGATCTCGAAATCATCCAGAATGAAGGAATGCGTGCAGCAGTCGAAACCGTAATCGGATAATTATGAAATTCATAAAGATAAACGCGGCGGATAACGTCGCCGTTGCAATACACGATGTCGAGGCTGGAGTCAGCTTCGACATCAATGGTGTATCTATAACAACCGTAAACCCTGTTCCGGCAGGCCACAAGGTAGCTCTCGAAGACATGTCAGAGGGAACTGATGTAGTAAAATACGGCTTCCCGATCGGTCATCTTCTTGCTCCGGTAAAGAAAGGTGGAGTCATTGACCACACAAACCTCAAGACCAATCTTGAAGGTCTTCTGGAGTATTCATACAGACCTGAACTCACAGAAATCGCCCCGGCACAGTCGCAGTCATATTTCAAAGGATATAAAAGGAAGGACGGCAAGGCCGGAGTCCGCAACGAACTCTGGATCATCCCGACAGTAGGATGCGTAAACGGCGTTGCCCAGAACATCCAGAAGCTTTTCGAGAAGGAGCTTGAAAAGTATCCTTCGATCGAAAAGGTCATTGCCTTTCCTCATAATTACGGCTGCTCGCAGCTCGGCGGCGACCACGAAAACACAAGGAATATCCTTGCAGACTTGGTGCACCATCCGAACGCAGCCGGCGTCCTGGTCGTAGCTCTCGGCTGCGAAAATAACCAGCTCAGCGCCTTCAGAGAGCTGGTAGGCTCTGTGGACGAGACAAGAGTCAAGTTTATGGAGTCGCAGAAGATCCAGGGTGACGAGGTTGAGCATGGCTTGAACCTTCTTCGTAAGATAGCAGAGGCTGCTAAGGATGACAGACGCGAGGACGTTCCTGTAAGCGAACTTAAGGTGGGATTGAAATGTGGCGGATCCGACGGATTCTCCGGCATTACCGCAAATCCACTCCTCGGACGCTTCTCTGACTGGGTTGTCGCTCAGGGAGGTACTACAGTCCTTACTGAAGTGCCTGAAATGTTCGGCGCGGAGACCATCCTTATGGCCCGCTGCCAGGACGAGCAGACCTTCGATAAGACAGTACACCTTATCAATGACTTCAAGGCTTATTTTATGAAGAATGACCAGCCTGTGTACGAGAATCCATCACCGGGTAACAAAGCCGGCGGTATCTCGACTCTCGAGGAGAAGTCTCTGGGCTGCACGCAGAAATCAGGAAACTCTATCGTGCGCGACGTCCTTCTTTACGGAGAAAGACTCAAGACCAAGGGACTGAACCTGCTCAGCGCACCAGGTAATGACCTTGTAGCGTCTACTGCTCTTGCGGCTGCAGGATGCCAGATAGTCCTTTTCACGACCGGTCGTGGAACTCCGTTCGGAACCTTCGTGCCTACAGCAAAGATTTCGACGAACAGCACTCTCGCTGCCAACAAGCCACTCTGGATAGACTTCAATGCCGGAGTGATCGTCGAAGGAACACCTGCAGAAGAAGTCGACAAGGCTTTCGTCGATTTCGTCATCGGAGTCGCTTCAGGCGAGAGGGTCAACAATGAGAAATCAGGCTACAGCGAGATCGCGATATTCAAATCCGGAGTAACCTTATAATATACTGACAACCATAATGACACGAACCAGAACCATATTATTATGCCTTCTCGCTGCTCTGACTTTAGCTTCCTGCAGCAGCAAAGGGTACGCATATCTCTACGAAGACCTGCCGTTTGAAATGCCTCAGGTCGAGAGGCCTTCGATCCCAGTACGCGCAGTCGATATCCGTGATTTCGGCGGAGTTGGCGACGGCGTCACATTGAACTCCGAGGCTTTTGCCAATGCGATCGATGCATTGACTGAAGTGGGAGGTGGACGTCTTGTCGTGCCGACAGGAGTATGGCTTACCGGCCCTATTACGCTGAAGGACAACATCGATCTTCATATCAGACCGGACGCTGTGCTTCTTTTCTCAACTGACAGGGATCTCTATCCTATCGTAGAGACAGTCTTTGAAGGACTTGACACAAAGCGATGCATCTCACCGATCAATGCCGTAGGTGCTAAGAACATTGCAATCACCGGAGGCGGAACCATCGATGGAAACGGTGACTCATGGAGACAGGTCAAGAAGTCAAAGATTTCTCCTTCTCAGTGGAAGGCTCTGCTCAAGAGCGGCGGATTCACAAACGAGAAGGGAGACCTCTGGTATCCTGATTCATCATCATTTCGCGGCGCAGTAGTCAGTGACGCGTTCAATGTACCTCAGGGTCTGGAAACAGAAGAGGAGTGGAACAGCGTGAAGACTTATCTCCGTCCTGTGATGATCTCATTCAAGGAATGCGAAAACGTCCTTCTCGAGGACTGTCTCTTCCAGAATTCTCCATGCTGGAACATCCACCCGCTGATGTGCCGCAACGTCATCATCGATAACATTACAGTACGCAACCCATGGTATTCGCAGAACGGAGACGGTCTTGATGTGGATTCTTGCGAAAATGTCCTTGTGATCAACTCAAGCTTTGACGTAGGCGACGACGCTATCTGCATCAAATCAGGAAAGGACGAGGACGGCCGAAGAAGGGCAAGGCCTTGCCGCAATCTGATTGTGGACAACTGCATCGTGTTCCATGGACACGGTGGTTTCGTTGTAGGTAGCGAGATGTCAGGTGGTGTTGAGAACATCAAGGTTTCCAACTGCCGTTTCCTCGGAACTGATGTCGGCTTGAGATTCAAGAGCTGCCGCGGTCGTGGCGGTGTCGTGAAGAATATCTACATCGAAGATATCGTCATGATGAACATTCCTACCGAGCCGCTTCTTTTCGATCTTCACTATGGCGGTAAATCAGCCGTAGAAGCAGCTGCAGAAGGTGCATCACCGTTTGATGTGGCATATGTAGAAGCAGATGAGACAACGCCTCAGTTCAGAGACATCTATATCAAGGATGTAGTATGTAGCGGTGCTGCAAGAGCAATGTACTTCAACGGAATTCCTGAAAAGAACATAGAGAACATAGTTGTGGAGAATTGCGAGATCGTTTCCGTGAAGGGAGCTGACCTCCGTTATTCTACAGGCGTTGTTCTGCGTGATGTGAACATCATGCAGTCAGAAGGAGATGGCTACAGCGTGGCAAACTGCAAGGATGTCGTTATCGACGATTGCACTGATGCTACCGGCAAAGACACTCCGGAAGTCTTCCAGTATAACTCTAACGACGTGACAATCAAGTAATCATGAAGAAGTTCATAACATTTGCAGCAGCATGCCTTGTGGCGCTGTCATCCTTTGCGCAGGATAAGATCGTCCTTCGTCTGATGGGTGACTCTACCATGGCCGACAAGGATCTCTCTTATGAGAACCCTGAACGTGGATGGGGCCAGAGACTGAAATCTCATGTCGATACCAATGTCGTGATTGCAAATTATGCACAGAACGGCCGCAGCACCAAAAGCGTGCAGACTCTCGGAATCTGGGACAGGGTTAAGGCTGACCTCAAGGCAGGGGAGTATCTGTTCATCCAGTTCGGTCACAATGATGCAAAGGAGTCTGACACGACTCGTTATGCCGCAGCATTCGGAGCATATCAGGACAACATCCGTCTTTTTGTGGATTATGCGCTCAGCGTCGGTGCGAAGCCGGTGCTTTTCACTCCGGTGTCGCGCAGATGGTTCGATGACGAAGGAAATCTCAAGAGGAATTGCCACGGAGACTATCCTGCTGCTGTAACTCAGGTTGCACAGGAATACGGACTTCCTATCATCGATGCAAACTCGATTACCCAGGAATGGCTGATTTCCCTTGGTGATGAGGCTTCAAGAAAATACTACATGTGGCTCCCTGAAGGCAAAATCGCTAAACATCCTAAAGGACTGGTAGATAACACTCACACTAACGGCGCAGGAGCACGTCAGATCGTAAACCTTCTCCTGCCTGAAATCGTCAAGATTATTCCGGAGCTCGCAGAACATATCGTCAATTATGACTTTGTTGTAGCGAAGGACGGAAGCGGTGACTTCTTCACAGTACAGGAAGCCATCAATGCCGCACCTGACTACTGCAAGCAGGATGAGACTACTATATATATAAAGGATGGCATCTACGAGGAGAAGGTAACTATCCCTACAAATAAGCAGAGGCTCCATCTTATCGGCCAGTCGGCAGAGAAGACAGTGATTA
>JAZNAW010000082.1:0-9271 GCA_045586745.1 Candidatus Cryptobacteroides sp. | reverse complement strand
TTGCTTGCATTACGTCCTATACCCCAGATGAGTTCCTGGTTGAAGAATGCGTTTTCTCCCCAGAGGTCAGCATACTTGCTGAGCTTCAGACCCCATGCTTCTGCATTGTCAAGGATGAACTTGCAAGCCTCGGCAGCTGCTTCCCATTTGGTCTTGTCGTTGTTCTCATTGAACAGAGGAGAAGCCGCATAGAGGAGAGTACGTGCCTTGAGAGCATATGCTGCCACACGTGTTGCACGTCCTATTTCCGCACTCACTTCTGTCGCATAAGAAACAGGAAGATGTGGAGCGATCTCATCGATTTCGTCCACGATGAACTTCACGACATCGGCAGCCGGTGTACGTTCAACACTGTTAGCCTGCGCGTTTGTAAGCGTGGTCGTTACAAGAGGAACGTCTCCATATGCCTTGAAAAGTTCAAAATAGAAGTATGCTCTGAGGAAACGCAGTTCATAAGGGAAGAGTTCCAGCTGTGCCACCCAATTGGCATAACTGTCATTATGCTCCCATTCAGAGATGTCCGCCTTATGTATCTTTTCCAGATACATGCACACTTCAGCAATCGCTGTGTAAGATTTGTCCCAGATGGTGGAATTAGGATTTGCCGGATTCCATCCGCCGTTGACATAATTATTTATAGCTCCGGTCTCGAGCGCATACATTGCCTCGTCGGTAGCACCGGCAAGGAAATATGAGCTGTTTGACTCGAATTCCTGGGTATATACCTGTGCGTAGACATCGAACACCATGTTCTTAATACCTTCTCCAAAGTATTCGTATGTCCAGTCCTCGTCACGTGTGTTTTCCTCAGTATAGTTGAGGTCCGCACACGCTGCCGGAATCAGACAGGCAAGAATAAACAAACAGATTTTATCAAGTTTCATAATTCAGTCTTTATTAGAATACTACAGAAAGTCCAAAGGTAACAGCCTTCATCACAGGATAGCCTGTATTGAGGTTTTCAGCATCCATAGCAGGGATATTGTCAAATGACAGAAGATTCTGTCCCTTTGCAAACACCTTCACATCTGAAAGCTTTATATTATTGAGGAGTGATGCAGGAAGTCTGTAATAAAGTTCGCAGTCACGCATCTTGAGCCAAGACACGTTTCGATACCAAATTGTCGACTCCTGTGCATTGTTGGCAACATTTGTTGTAGAAAGACGAGGATAAAGTGCGTTTGCACCGGCTACGTCGAAACAGTTGTCATAATACTCCTGGGACATGTTCCTGTTGTCAGAAAGGGCACCCCATACACCATCAACATAACGGATGTTCTTGATCTGGTTGCCTGCTCCCTGGAAGGTTGCATTGATTCCGAATCCCTTGTACTCAAGTCCGAGAGAGAATGAATAGTTCAGAGAAGGGAATGCTGTGCCATAGTCAAGAGCAACAGCATCGTTCTGATTGACAACACCATCCTCATTGACATCCTTGTACTTGATGTCTCCGACCTTCACCTGTCCGAACTGCTGGAGAGGACTGTTGTCGATATCCTCCTGACTCTCAAAGAATCCGAGAGCGACAAGGCCACGGGCAGCATCTGCTGATGTACCGATTACCGAGAGGTTCGGATATGCAGGATTCTCGATCCACTCAAGAATTTCGCTCTTTGCATAAGTTGCGAAACCGCTTGCGTTGAGATTGAGTCCGTTGTCAAAGGTCTTGGCGAAACGAAGACCGAGTTCAGCACCATAGCTTGCCACAACTCCCTTGTCATCGTATGAAGACTGAAGTCCCACAACTGAAGAATTCAATGAGCTTGCACTTACAAGGATGTTACGTCTCTGCTGATAGAACACATCTGCAACGATATCGATGCAGTTTGCAATCCTTATGTCAGTTCCGAGGTTGGCTTTGTAAGCAGCCTCCTGTCTGAAGTCAGATGTAGGGAACTGGGTCATGAATGCTCCCCATGACTGAGCGAAGTTGTTTCCATAATAGAAGTCTCCGTGTGAGTTGTTCCAGTTCTCGAGCCACAGACCTGCCTGAGGAACATAATCGGTATGCTGGATACCGGCAGAAGCACGAAGCTTACCATAGAGTCCCTTGCCAGGATTGTCCGCATAGATCCAGCCGAGTCCCAATGTAGGAGAGAACGCCCATTTTGCAGGATATGAACGGTTCGATCCGTTTGCTGCAAGGACGAGATCAGCCATGAATCTGTCAGCATGGTCGTAGTGCGCAGCAAGACTCACGTTCTGGCGATGCCATGTGTTGCTGCGACCGTCACGATACTCGCTCTTCATGTTGTATCCGAGGTTTGCGGCAAAATTGTCACCGTTCTTGAACTGTGTGGCATACTTGAAACCTGCATTGGCAGATCCTATACGCCACTGGCTGTCCACCCAGTAATTGAACACAAGCTTATCTTCGATGGTACCCATCACAGCCTCGTTCATCACGCCGTCAGAGTAGTAGTTCCAACCATACTGATAGCCCTTTGAACGTCTCTCGATAGTATTGGATGAGTTGTCATATGAACCACCGACATAGAACTGAAGTCCTTCGATGAACATATCGAGATCCTGCTCCAGAGTGATGTCAGCCCAGATCTGGCGCTGATGTGTCTTCTGGAAACCTGTGCCTGTTGCCTTTGCAAGGAGGTTGAAGTCTCCGTAAGTCTGGCTTCCACCCCATACATCGCCCTGTGTCTTGATAGGGAATGCAAGTGCAGGAACCTTGTAGAGATGCCACCAGGCATCATTGGAGTTCATGTTAGGAACACCGTTTGTCTCCATGAAGAGAGCAAGGATGTTTGTCTTGACTCTTGTAGATTCTGTAACCTGGAAGTCTACATTGGTACGGATATTCGCTTTCGAATACTTGAGCTGGGAGTTCCAGTCACCCTGATCAGGGTTGGCATAAAGTCCGCGTGCATCAGTATAATCAAGCTGAGAATAGTACTGAACCTTGTCAGATCCGCCATACATAGAAATGAACGCGTTGGTCTCGTTGGCAGTATTTCTGAAGACTTCGTCCTTCCAGTTCACATTCGGATAAACGAAAGGATCGCTGCCATCGAGGAACTTCTGAAGTTCAGCCTCGCTGTACATAGGAGTGTTTCCATCATTCACTCTTGCAGTGTTAAGAGCATTGGCATAATCATATGCACTTACCATAGGAGCAAAATCCGGATCGAACTGGAGCTTGTGTGAAGCGCCAACCTTGAAATTGAAGCCGCTGCCTGCCTGTCCGCGCTTTGTCTTCACGAGAAGGACTCCGTTTACGGCCTCATGACCATAAAGTGCAACAGCTGCCGCATCCTTGAGAACAGTAACGCTCTCGACCTCTTCAACAGAAAGTCTGTCAATCGGACGCTCTACTCCATCCACGAGTATCAGGATATCTGTTTCACCTGTTGTCTGGACTCCACGGATGTTGAAGGAAGCGCCTCTTCCCTCTTCACCTTTGAAGCCGGTATTCTGAACTGCTGTAAGACCCAGCAGCTTGCCATACAACGCATCAGAAAGACTGATTGCGGAAGTACGGCCAAGTTCTTCTGCAGTGATGGTATAAGTCGCCGCAGTAGTCAGGAATTCCGTGCTCTCTACGCCATAGCCCAGATCTACAGTCTGCGACTTCTTGTCGCCGAGCTCAGACTGAGCATTAGCTGCCATAGGAGCGATGCAGAACCCTAACAGGCTATATATAAATATATTACGTAATTTCATAATAATAAGTTCTAATTGTTACCAACCTGGGTTCTGAGTAAGACCGTAGCCTTTCTGGATCTCAACACGTGAAACAGGGTCAAGATACCACTTG
The DNA here is from genome assembly GCA_045586745.1 of Candidatus Cryptobacteroides sp. Taxonomy (GTDB): domain Bacteria; phylum Bacteroidota; class Bacteroidia; order Bacteroidales; family UBA932; genus Cryptobacteroides. Next base: position 5,502 of record JAZNAW010000082.1, on the reverse strand, counting down.
TTTGTCCAGTAGCCCTCATCCCACCAGCGGCGTGCGCCGACTGAGATCTGCGGCTTCTCGTATTCGAACTTAGGCCAAGGAGTAGATGGATCCCAACGAAGATCGTCACCTTCCATACGCTTGCCGTTCTCGTCAAGACGGTAAACTCTGATTTCGTGAAGCGGCTTGGTGAAGAGGTCCTCACGCATACGACGAATCATGTCATAGACGCGGTCACCGCACTCAGCTCCGATCTCACAGTTTCTCTCACGAAGAATCTCGTTGATGAGGTTCTCCTTGTTTGTGGTAAGGTTGAGTTCAGGATTCATGGTCTCAAGACGACCCAGACCTACGCGGCTGCGGACAACATGGAGCTGGTCAAGAGCACCCTTAAGGTCACCTGTTTCAGCAAGAGCCTCAGCATAGATGAGATACATTTCAGCAAGACGGATATAAGAGACGCCGATAAACTCGTCATCCATCTTTCCGCCAGAGTAATCAAGCAGCCACTTGAACTTCCTGTAATTCGACGCTGCATCTGCAGAAAGGTCACCGAAGTTGCCGGCATCCTTATACATTGCACCATTTACCCATGTATCAATGTAAATGAAGCCATTATAGTCACCTACCACGCCTGAAGGGAATTCCTTTCTTGGAACGACGATTGTCTCATAAAGACGAGGGTCACGGTTCTCGAACATGTCGATTCCTTCCGGATTGTTTCCAGGACCATAGATGTCGGCATATGGGAAGTTGGTTCCGTCGGCCATACCGAAGCATTCCATCAGCTCATTGGTAGGAACGGCTCCTCCCTGACGGAGACAGTCGATTGCAAAGCCTCTCCAGCCCCAGCCCCAGCCATTCTCGGTGATGACACCGTCAGAACCGGTACTTGACATCCACTGTGTAGGATGGGCATCAAAAAGCTTCTCGTGGTTGTTCGCATCGTTACGATACCTGTATGCACGGCGGTAAGCCATACGATAGCCACCTTCGTCCTGAGTTGCAGGCTGGATCAGCTGGTAGTAGTTTCCGTTAGCAGCGTTATCTTCAAAGAAGTCTTCGCAGTACTCAAGGCAACGGTTCCAAAGGGTTGGATCCTTCTTTCCGAACCATACATGATTGATGTCGGTGAATTCAGTCGTCTTGAGAGGATTGTACTCCATATAAGGCTTGTCATTGTTAAAGAGAGGCGATGCTGCATGCATCCAGACCTTTGCGCGAAGCGCACGTGCAGAAGCGCGTGTCAGACGACCTGACCACTGACCCTGGTCTGCATTGTCAAGATTCCAGATGAAGCCTGGCTCCTCGATTGCGCATACGATGAGAGAGTCGATGAACTCCACAGTCTCCATTGCAGTAGCACGGCCACCTGTAAAGTTTTCACCTACCTCATATGCCTTCCTTGCGAGACAGAGTCCGCCGAAGTTACGGAATGCATCGAAATAGCGGCTTGCCATGATAGTGTAAGCCTCACCGCGGAGACGGCTCTTCTCGTCATCTGACATGTCAGGAACCCTGTCGATATTCTCGATGATCTGCCAGCATTTACGTACTGTCTCATAGATTGAGACACGTCCGCCGGAATCCGCATTAAGACCTCCTGTCTTGGTAGAGTATGAGAACTTGCCCTGATAGTTACCGTCCTCGGTATCCTGGGCATCCTCGGTAAGCGCTCCCGGATAGTAGCTCTGGATAGGGCCACCCCAAGTGCAGTAGCAGTGATATGAGTCAGAAAGGGCGTCGATCGGCGCTCCGTTCATCATGTTTCCGGAAGTATATGTGCAGTAGATCTGTCCGTAGGCGCTCCACAGGAAGTTACGGGTATACTCGGCATTCGAGAAAACCGTATCTATGTTTACATCTACGCCAGGAGCCTTCTCAAGGAAGTCATCTCCGACAGCGAACTTCTCAACACAGGATGTGCTGAAGAATGCCGCACAGATTCCCAGAACAAGTATATTGTTTAATATCTTTTTCATTTAGTATGGCAATTAGAAGTTAAACTGTGCTCCGATGTTGAAAAGTCGTGTCATCGGGTAGCGCATTCCATAGTCAAGTCCTGAACCAGGAGCTTCAGGGTCGTTACCCTTGAAGTCTGCGAAAGTAAGGAGGTTGTTTCCGGAAGCGTACACTCTTATATAATTGAAGAATGCATCGCTCTTCTTTGGAGAGAAAGTATAACCGATCTCGACGTTCTTCAGACGTACATACTTCGAATCAACCACCCATGCGCGTGAGTCACGGTTATTGTGAACGCGGTTGGTGAAAGAAATACGAGGCAGGATAGCGTCCGTATTGTCTTCTGTCCAAGAGTTGTCTGCAACCCACTGAGTAAGGGCAGATGTGTTGGTAGAACCGAACTGGTCACGGAAATATCCGTTCAGCTGACGGCTTACATGGTCTGCACCGATCCACAGCATAGAGAAGTCGAGGCCTTTCCACTGGAAGTTGAAATTGACTGAATAAGTGATTTCAGGATTGTCAGTGTAGCCGAGAGGCTTCTGGTCGTTCTGGTCGATGATGCCGTCATCGTTAAGGTCTACATAAACAGCGTCACCATTCTTAAGGGCGATGTTCTGATCCGGCATTTCCACACCATACTTCGCAAGGTAACGTTCTTCAGTAGCACCTGCTTCATAGAATTCGAAGAGGTCGTATCCGAAACGCTGACCTACAGGAAGTCCTGTACGGCTGAGGTAAGAGTACATAGGCGGAACCTCGAGCATCTCGATAACCTGGTTTCTTACGAATGCGAAATTAGGTGATATCGAATAACGGAAGTCTCCTATCTTCTGTTCCCAGTTCAATGTCACTTCGTATCCATGGTTCTTCACGCGGCCTTCGTTCACATAGCTTGAAGGAAGAGATGTGACTGCAGGCAGAGTATTGGCATTTGATACGAGGATATCTCTGCGGTCCTCCCAGAAAACGTCCACATATGCGTGGAGCTTGTCATTGAAGAATCCGGCATCGATACCGATATTGGTCTTGGTAGCGGTCTCCCAAGTTACATTAGGGTTACCTGCGGTAAGCTCCTTGACAGCCTGCAGCCAGTTGCCGTTGGTACCGAAGTTCGTACCGCGGTTCTGAGGGTTGACTGTCATCGATCCGGTATAGAACTGCCATGTACCTGGAAGATAGAGGAAACGTGCACCGTTTGTGCTGTCATTACCTACGATACCGTAAGATGCACGGAGTTTCAGGTAGCTGACAACAGGCTTGATAGGTTCCCACCATTTCTCCTGAGACGGAATCCAACCTGCAGAAACCGAAGGGAAGAGACCATAACGATGACCAGGAGCAAAGTTCTCAGAACCGTTATAACCGATATTAAGGTCGAGCAGATACTTTGTGTCATAGTCATATGTTACACGACCTACAAGACCTACATAGCCCTTAGGGATGGACTGATAGATGCTTCCGTCCGAATCCCATGGATAGTAAGATTTGCTCTGGTTGTAGAGGAGAAGGGCTCCGACATTGTGCTTGCCGAATCTGCGGGCATAGTCAAGGCTTGCCTCAGCATACCAGTTGCGGCTTCCCCATTTTCCTTCGTTGTAAGGAAGAGGCCAGGTCACGTTTTCCTTCTTGAGGACTTCCTTGCCGTCTACAAGCGTAGCTACATATGTCACACCTGTACCGTAACCGTTCTGACGGTTCTTCTGAGATGTATATTCAGAGTTGTAAGATGCCTTTACCTTGAATCCCAGACCTTTGGTAAGGAAACTCATGTCCAGCTTGTACTGAAGGTCGAAGTTAAGGGCATTGGTGCTCTCGTTTACATAACCGAGGTTATAGTAGTTTGAAAGAGCAGAACGGTCAAAAGGTCCTACGATGCTAGGATCCGAAACGATATGACGGCCGTCCTCATCGATTCCGCAGCCTGCATAAGGTGTGGCACCCTGGAGATAACGGAAGAGGAAGCCCTCACCGCCTCCCATCGTGTTACGATCCTGCATGCGGCCACCGATAGTAAGGTTAAGCTGGCTGTACTTTGAAACGTCGATATCGAGGTTGGCACGATAGTTCAGACGCTGATAATCAAAGGTCTCACCCTTGTTGCTTGAGAATGTCTTGAAGAGCGAGTTCTGGTTAAGGTAACCTGCCGATACGAAATAACGTACTCTTTCAGTACCACCCGAAACATTTACATTGGCCTGCTCCTGCCAAGCAGCATCCTTCATGATGTAGTCGATCCAGTCAGTGTTAGGGAAAGTGGTAGGCATGTCACCAAGACGGAAATGCTCCATCACGTCCTGACTGAAACGGATACCGTTGTCAGCATAAGGAGTATAATCAGGAATGTTCACCGAACCCGGCCACTGGCTCATTGGAAGAGCGTCGGTAATGGCAGTATAGTTCCACATCTGACCATAAGTATACGAATCGGCAAAATCGATGAACTTCGAAATGGTCTGTACCGCAGCACTTGCAGAAGCGGTCACGGAAGCCTTTCCTACCTCACCACGCTTTGTGGTAACGAGGATGACGCCGTTTGCACCACGTACACCGAATACAGCTGTCGCAGATGCATCCTTGAGGACAGAGATACTCTCGATTTCGTTAGGGTCGAGCTGTGAGAACGGACGCTCCACACCGTCGACAAGGATAAGAGGGTCTGCACTGTTCAATGATCCGACACCACGGATTCTGATGACCGGTTCATCGGCACCAGGCATACCGGAAGGCTGGACTGCAGAAACGCCAGGGAGATTACCCTGAAGCGCATTCGCAACGTTCGCTACCGGCGATTTCATGAGGGTCTCGCCACCTACAGCAGTCACGGCACCTGTGATGGTAACCTTGTTCTGCTGACCGTAAGCGATGACTACAGACTCGTCAATCAGTCTTGAGTCAGGCACCATAGTCACGTCAAGACGGGCTTTGTTAGCCACGATCTGCTGAGTCTTGTAGCCCACGCAAGAAAATTCGAGCGTAGCACCCTGGGGAACGGAAAGTTCGTAATATCCGTCAATGTCTGTGACTGTTCCCTGAGTGGTTCCTTGGATGACCACACCAGCTCCAATCAAGCCCTCCCCAAGTTCGTCCAGAACGCGGCCTTTCACCAACATGTCCTGAGCGAAAGTTTGCACGGATGCCATAAGCATAAGCGCCACGACTCCGCACAGATGAATTAGCTTTCTTTTCATCATGATAGGGTTAATTTGAAGTTTTTCCCGTTAGGGATAGTTATTAATAAGGTTTTTAAAAAAAAGTTTGCAACAAAGTTACAGAATTCTCTTGGTCAAAAACACCTGTTTTATGCCTGATACGTCATCGAATGTTTCCTTATGGGGTTCAAAATGAATCCTTGATGAATTTTTCGAAAAACGCGTTCTTGACTTTCGGCCACTCCGGCTGCTGCCATACGTTATGTCCGGCCTCAGGGTAGCACACCCATGATTTCTCTGTCCTGATATGGTTGTATCCGGCAAAATTCGTATGCGGAGGACATACGGTATCCTGAAGGCCGATGGCCATGATGACAGGACACTGGATCCTGTCCGTGAAGTTCTTCAC